>JANOGH010000310.1:0-5144 GCA_031414075.1 Betaproteobacteria bacterium
CACACCACCAGTTTTACCGGGGCCTGGCCGAAAATGAAATAACACGTCACTGCCAGGATGCTGATGATCAGGATGTAGCGATCGCGGTACCAGGTGCGTTTGGCGTAGTCGTCCTTCTTGTATCCATTGAGCAGTTGGGAAAAATCGGCCAACATGCGAGCGCCGCCGGCGGTGACTGCGAACACGGTGCCGTAAAGAATCATGATGGCGCCGAAGTAGAACAGCCACAGCGACCACGGACCCAGTGTCTTGGTATAGACATTCGAGAGCGCTGGGATCATGTTGGTGCCGGATGGAATCTGGTCCATGCCATGCAGCACGCCCGCACCGAGTAGATAAAACGCGATGGTGGCGAGCGTGTACACAATCATCGACACCACCACGTCCACGTGCATCACCCGTATCCAGCCATTGGCGCGCCGGCGCCAGGCTTCGCTGTCCTCGCGCGGGCCGGTGTAACGCGCATAACCTTTCTCGATGCACCAATAGGGATAGATGCACAGCTCCCCCGAGGCTACGCCGGTGATGCCGAACACGGCGATGGCCACCGCCAGTCCGTCACCGGGAGGCAGGCTGGGTATCAGGCCGCCGAAAAATTTTCCCCAGGAGAAATATTCGGGAACCGTCATCATCAGAATGGCGGAAAGCACGGTGATCGCCGTGAACACCCCGACCTTGAACATCGCGATTTTTTCCACCCGGTTGTAGGCCCCTCCCAGCAGCAGGGCCAGAGTGAGGGCAAAAACAATCAATATCCACCAGGTGACCTCGACCGCCGGCACCAGCGCGTACATGACCTGTGCGACGCCGATGTACATGCCGGTCAAAGCGAACAGAACCAGCACGGTGGCCACGAACCAGGCCCACACCACCCAGTTGACCAAAAACTTCGGGCCTGGCACCCGGGAGAAGAATGTCAGGGTCGTCTCGCCGGTGGTGATGACGTAGCGGCCCATGGCGGCCTGCACGATCGTTTTGATCAGACAACTCACTATGATCAGCCACATCATGGTGTAGCCGAGTTTGGCGCCCAGTGTGGTGGTGGCGATCAATTCTCCCGAGCCGACGATCGAGGCCGATAGCACCAGGCCGGGACCGATCCTGCCCAGAATTTTTCCCATGACTTTGGGCGGCTCCTCAATGTTGGCCGGGTCGAGATGGTAAGGATCGAAGTGCGCCGTGGCCGGAGCCGTGGATGCTGTACGCATTTTTTCCTCCCTGCTGCCGGCCGTCGACTCGATGCCGCGCGCTACGCCTGGCATGAGAAAGCCGTTGTTATATTGCCGCAACCACCCGGATTTCGACTTTGTATTGCGGCGCCGCGAGTTTCGACTCGACACAGGCTCTTGGCGGCGTGTTGCCCTTGGGCACCCACTGGTCCCAGACTGAATTCATCCCGGCGAAATCCTTGATGTCCGCCAGCCAGATGGTCACCGACAGCATGCGGGTCTTGTCGGTGCCCGCTTCCTTGAGATAGTGGTCGATCTTGTCGAGGATCTGGCCGGTCTTGCCGGCAACATCGACGTTGGTGTCGTCCGCGACGATCCCCGCGGTGTAGACGGTATCTCCATGAATCGCGACTTGCGAAAGTCGCGGGCCGACGTGCAGGCGTTTGATGGTCATATTGTTTCCCCTTCTCGTCTCAAGAAATCAGAACAGCTTCCTCAATTCGCTGAGCAGCGCGGGCACGACGAACCCGGTTATCACGATTGCGCCCAGCCACAGCAACGCGGTTAGCCATGCCGGCGCTTTCAGTTCCGGCGGCAGGTGGCGCTGTATCAGGAACACTGTGCCGAAGGAGATGATCGGCAGCATCATCGCCTGGGCGATCGCCCCCCACACCACCATTTTTACCGGTGCCTGGCCGAAGATGAAGTAGAAAACGACCGGGATCAGCACCAGTATCACGATGAAGATGTCGCGCCAGCGCGTGCGGGCCTTGAAGTCGTCATGCTTGAACGTACCCTGCAAGCGCATGAAGTCGGCGAACATGCGCGAGTGCCCGGCGGTGGCGGCGATGATGGTGCCCCACAGGATGATGATGGCGCCCAGGTAGAACAGCCATTTCGACCATTCGCCATAGGTCTGGGTGTAGATGTTAGTCAGCGTGGAGATCATCTCCTTACCCTCGGGCACTAATCCCATCTTGTTGAGGATTCCTGCTCCGAGCAAGTAGAACGCGACCGTAGCGATGGTGTAGATGATCATCGAGCCGACCACGTCGAAATTCATGACGTGGATCCAGCCACGGGCGCGCCGGCGCCAGGCCTCGCTGTCCTCACGCGGGCCGGTGTAGCGGGCGTAGCCTTTTTCCACGCACCAGTAGGTGTAGATGTAAAGCTCGGTAGCTCCCACGCCGGTAATGCCGAACACCGCAACCGCGATCGCGAGTCCGGCATCCGGAAGCTGGAAAGTGAAGCCTTGCGCGAGTTCGGCGGCATGGAAGTCCGGCGACATCAGCAGCAGGGCAGCGGACATCAGCGTGATCAGGGTGAATACCCCGACCTTGACCATGGCCAGCTTTTCGATGCGGCTATAAGCACCGCCGAGCACCAGCACTAGCGTGAGCCCAAAGAAAACGAGGACCCACGCGGTGACGGGAATGCCCGCAAAAATGCTGTTCATGGTCTGCGATACACCGATGAACATGCCGGTGATCTGGAACAGCGTCATGAACACCATCGCGGCCCATGCCCACACCACCCAGCCCACCCTGAATCGGGGTCCAGGTATGCGGTTTACCGCATCCAGCCCGGTTTCCGCCATCGCTATGGTGTAGCGACCGAGAAAGGACTGCACCACCGCCTTGATCAGGCAGGACAGGATGATCAGCCACATCATGATGTAGCCGACCTTCGCACCCAGCGTCGTGGTCAGGATCAGCTCGCCGGAACCGACGATCGATGCCGCCAGCACTATGCCGGGGCCGGTCTTGCGCATGATTTCGCCGAAGGTCGTCGGTGGTTCGAGAACGTGGGACGGATCGAGCTGGTACGGATCGAAATGGCCCTTCTGCACTTCCTTCGCTTCGTCCAGACTCATGGTTTCCTCCCCGATTATTTGATTTGCATCCCGCTCCGTTGGCAGTTCGTGGTGGCGGCTGCGCGCTAAGTTAGCACCAAAGCGCGCCGGCGGTAAGCCTCGCTGCCGTGGCACAAGTTGGGTGCGCTGCACAATGCAAGGGTCAAGGCCCCGGAAGCGCCGCGCCTACGCCCGCCTTACCGGCAAGGCGCGCACGCGCTTGCCGCTCGCGGCGAAGATCGCATTGCACACGGCCGGGGCCACCGGGGGCGTGCCCGGCTCGCCGATGCCGCCAAGATGCTCGATGCCCGAGTTGACGATATGTACTTCGATCGCCGGAGTGTCCGCCAGCCGCACCATGTCGTAGTTGAAGAAGTTGCTCTGCTCGACGCGACCCTTGCTGACGGTGATCTCGCCGTGCAGCGTCGCCGTCAAACCAAACACGATGGCGCTTTCCATCTGCGCCGCTACGGTATCCGGGTTGACCGCGAATCCGCAGTCCACGGCGCAGACGATGCGCCGCACCTTCGGCACGTTGTCGATCATTTCCACTTCGGCCACCTGGGCGACGATGGTATGGAAGCTCTCCGCCAGCGCGATGCCTCGGCCATGTCCCTGCGGCAACGGCGTATCCCATCCGGCTTTCTGTGCGGCGACCTCCAGCACCTTCGCGAACCGGGGCGCATGCTTGAGCATCGCCAGTCGGTAGGCGACCGGGTCCTTGCCAGCGGCATGCGCGCATTCGTCGACGAAACTCTCGGCGAAGAAGGCGTTGTAACTGTGACCGACACTGCGCCAGAAGCCGACCGGAACGGGTTCATGCGCAAGCACGTGCTCAACACGCCGGTTTGCCATGGCATAGGGCAGATCGAAGGCGCCTTCGCAAGTCGTCTTGTCCTTCATCAAATCCGATGCTGCCAGCGGCATCAGGCGCGCGGTGATTCCCGTGGTGCAGGATTGCCCAACGATCCGGTTGTGCCAGCCGACGATGTTGCCCGCGCTGTCGAGTGCCGCGCTGAAGCGCGAGGCGGCCATCGGGCGATAGACATCGTGCTGGATATCTTCTTCGCGCGACCAGATGAGTTGCACCGCTGTGTCCGGAATCTGTTTCGCGAGCAGGACGCTCTGCATGACCACATCCATTTCCGCGCGCCGGCCAAAGCCGCCGCCGAGATAGGGGGTATGGACCGTGACATTCGCGCTGTCGAGGCCGGACGCCCTGGCGGCAAACATGCGCACCAGGGTGGGAGCCTGGTTGCCGACCCAGACTTCGCACATCTTGCCGGCCCGTACCACCGCGGTGCAGTTGATCGGCTCCATCGCAGCATGGGCCAGGTAGGGTACGAAATAATCCGCAGTCACCGCCTTGACCGGCGCTGCGAGAGCGGTATCCACGTTCCCGACCGATTCGTACTCTCGCGCCTTGCCTTGAGTGAGCAATTCCGTATAGCGGCTGCGCTGAGTCAGGGTATCGTGACCCGCGTGGGTCCCTTCGTCCCAGACAATTGCGACCTCGGCGAGCGCGGTGCGCGCCTGCCAGTAGTGTTCGGCTACCACCGTCACGGCGGCTGCCGAGGTGCTGGTGGCGGGCAGCGCATAAACACCTTTGATGCCCTTGCGGCCCTTGACCCTGGCATCGTCGAAGGATGTCAACGTGCCTCCGAAAACGGGACATTGGCGGATCGCGGCGTACAACATGCCGGGGACGCGAACATCCATGCCGAACTGCGCGCTGCCATCGGTCTTGACCGGGATATCGAGACGGGCCTGCGAATTACCCAGCAGGGTGAATCGCGCGGGATCCTTGGGCTTCGTGTTTCGCGGAATGGGAAGCTTTGCGGCATCGAGCGCCAACTCGCCAAAGGTCGCGCGCTGGCCGCTCGATGCGTGGACGACGATGCCTCGTTCGATCGTGCATTCGTCGGCCGGCACCCCGAATTTATTTGCGGCTGCCTGGATGAGCATGGCGCGCGCCGCGGCGCCCGCGTGACGCATCGTGGGCCACGCATCGCGCACGCTGGTGGAGCCACCGGTCGCCTGCACGCCCAGCAGTTCGCCAAGTTTGTATTGCGTATTGCGCATCATGCCCGTCATCCAGCCGTCGTCGTCCGCGCGCACCGGCA
>JANOGH010000311.1:0-2853 GCA_031414075.1 Betaproteobacteria bacterium
CGGATAACCGTGCAACAACACGACCGGATCGCCCTCGCCGCCGACCCACGTGTTGATGCGCACGCCGTTCGCGCGAATCGTCTGTTGCTCCATTCCCGTCATGAAACTACTCATCGAGATCCTCTACAAAGACAAACATTGAACCACGGAGGACACGGAGGACACGGAGAAGGGCAAGAACAGTCACGGAAATGAAGACCGCGGAAAATGGCTGCATCGGCGCAATTAACCTTCTCCCATATGCCATGATCCTTTCGCGAAGATCATTTTCCCCGTCTTGTTTTCCTCCGTGTTCTCCGTGTCCTCCGTGGTTCACGAATTCATTTCTTTAGGTACTTGCGCAGGCGCTCGACGCCGTCGGCGAGAACCGGGATCGACTTCGGATACGAGAAGCGCACATGCTGCTTCGCCAGGTGATCGCCGAAATCGCGGCCGGGCGCGATGGCGACACCGGCTTTCTCGAGCAGGTCCCAGCAGAAACTGTAGCTGTCCGAAGTCAGCCGCTCGCAGTTCGCATAGATATAGAAGGCGCCTTCGGGCCGGACCGGAATGTCGAAGCCGAGGCTGCGCAGTTCCGGCAACAGGAAATCGCGCTGTTCGCGGAATGTGTCGCGCCTTTTCTCGAGCAGCGCGACCGTGTCAGGATGAAAAGCGGCGAGCGCGGCTTTCTGCGCCAGATCGGACGGGGAAATGAACAGGTTCTGCGCCAGCTTGTCGACCGGGGCAATGTACTGCTCGGGCGCCACCATCCAGCCCAGGCGCCATCCGGTCATGCCGAAATACTTCGAGAAGCTGTTGATGATGAAGACGTCGTCGGCAAACTCGAGCGCGCTGCGGTCGCGCTTGCCATAAGTGAGGCCATGATAGATCTCATCGACGATCAGCACGCCGCCGCGCGCTTTGACCACCGCATGGATGCGCTGCAGTTCGTCGTGATCGATCAGCGTGCCGGTCGGATTCGACGGCGAGGCGATCAGCACGGCCACCGTTTTTGCGGTCCAGTGCTTTTCCACCAGCGCCGCCGTGAGTTGATACGCCGTATCCGCGCCGACGGGGATGCCGACAGCCTCGCCTTCCATGGTACGCACGAAGTGCCGGTTGCATGGATAACCCGGATCGGCCATCAGTACCTGATCCCCCGGCGACAACAAGGCACCCATGGTCAGCAACAACGCCCCCGAGGAGCCGGTCGTCACCACCACCCGCGAGCGCGGCACTTCCACGCCGTAGCGCGTGTGGTACCAGACGGCAATGCTGTCGCGCAATTCGGTGATGCCGAGTGACGATGTGTAACCGATACGCCCGCTTTCGATGGCGCGAATTCCCGCTGCGGCGATCAGGGGTGGCGTCGGCGCGTCAGGTTCACCGACCACCATGTTGGCGATGGTCCGTCCCTGCGCTTCCAGCGCCTTGGCGCGATTGATCAGTACCACGACGTGGAACGGCTCGATGCCTTCCATGCGGGATGCGAGGTGCGGGCGGATGGTGGAGAGGAGTTTTTCGGGTCGGTTCATGCAAATCCTCGATCGGAACGCGGGCAACACCAGCGGTGCGGCAGGGCGGATACACGAATATTATGCCGCGCAGCCGCTCTGCAGCAACGCGCCAGTTCAAAATTCCAGCACGACCGACTAACATGGCGGTCCTTTCATGCACTCCAACAAGACGGGAAAACCGGCAAATGAAGATTGCAATCATCGGTAGCGGCGGCGTCGGCGGCTACTTCGGCGCAAGGCTGGCGGCTAGCGGACAGGACGTCACCTTCGTTGCGCGCGGCGCGCACCTCGAAGCCATGCAAAAAAAAGGATTGAAGGTCTTGAGTGCGCTCGGCGACCTGCATTTACCCGAAGTCAAGGCTACCGGCGACGCCACGATTATCGGCCCGGTCGACGTCGTCATGATCGCCGTCAAGCTTTGGGCGACAGAGGAAGCAGCTGCAACCGCCAAACCGATGATCGGCCCGAACACGGTTGCCGTATCTTTTCAGAACGGCGTGGTCGCCGTCGATACGTTGCTGCCGATTCTGGGCAGGGAGCATGTTATGGGTGGCGTAGCGAACATCGCGGCGTTGATCGAAGAGCCTGGCGTCATCCGCCACAACGGCAATATGGCGAACCTGTTCTTCGGCGAGCTCGACGGCAAACCATCTCCCAGATCCCAGGCATTGCAGGTGGCCTGCAAGATTGCCAATGTCCAGTCCGAACTCGTCACGGATATCAACAAGGCCATCTGGGATAAGTTCGTGCGCCTGGTTACGCTCTCGGCCCTGACTTCGTTGACGCGGATGCCCATCGGACCGATCCGGGCAGATACCGATACGCGGGCACTTATGCAGCAGGTGATGGAAGAGGTGATGACGATCGGAAGAGCCAAGGGCGTGAAATTCGATGAGGGCCTCGTCGCCGACCAGATGGCCAAAGTCGATACCTACCCGGCGACGATGGTGGCGTCGATGTGCGGCGACTTGCGTCGCGGCAACCGGCTGGAACTGCCCTGGTTGTCGGGCATGGTCGCAAAATTCGGCAAGGAGCTCGGTATTCCGACACCGGCCAACCAGTTCGTCTACGCCGCGCTCAAACTCTACGCCAACGGCCGCCCTGCCGAAGCTCAGGTCTAGCGACTACACCCAACGCAGAGGCGCAGAGAACGCAGAGGACGCAGAGGAAAATCGGATTCGTGTTTGATAAAGGGATGGGGCCACGTTGGCCGGCAATCGAAAGATCCCGCCGCCAATCGTGATGTTGACGATGGCCGCGGCCAGGCCGAAGGTGCCGAGGACGCGGGCGAGGCGTTCCGGGGAAGCTGAGACGGGAGAAGGAGACATGCGCGGAAAGAGTAACAGAAGAGGTCCTG
>JANOGH010000312.1:0-3477 GCA_031414075.1 Betaproteobacteria bacterium
ATAAAGTATAGGCCTGACCCCTTTGTTGTTGTATTCACCTATAAAGTATAGGCCTGACCCCTTTGTTGTAGGCCTGACCCCTTTGTTGTGCTTTGTTCTGGGGCTCAGCCTATGCAGAGCAATCCGCCCTTGATTTGCGCGCCCAGGGAGGCGGCATGGGCGACGCCGTATACGCCGAACGCCATCACTGTTACTCCGGAGAACACGCGCGCGGCTCTGCTTGCGAGCAGCGAGCGCGATCTCTGCAGCAAGATCGCGGCAGCCATCAGATTGGGCAAGGTGCCGAGGCCGAAGGCCAGCATCAGGATTGCGCCGTTGAGCGCGCTGCCGCTCAACAGGGCCGTGAACAGCACCGTATACACCAGCCCGCACGGCAACCAGCCCCAGAGCATGCCGAGCGCCAACGCTTTCGGTACGGAATCCGCCGGCAGGAACCGGCGAGTGAACGGCTGGATGCGCCGCCAGAGGCCGGTGCCCAGGTGTTCCAGGCGCGTGATCGGACTGCGAATTCCGGCCAGATACAATCCCAGTGCGATCAGCAGCAGATTCGCCGCGACATAGAGCACGATCTGAACCGGCAACCATTGGTCGAGCATCAGCCCGAGGCTGCCGACGGCCCCGGCGGCGGCGCCCGCGAGCCCATAACTGGCGATGCGGCCCGCGTTGTAGGCAAAGTGGATGAGCCAGGGCCTGACGTTGCCGGCCGACTGACCGGCTACCGCGGCGACGATGCCGCCGCACATGCCGACGCAATGCACGCCGCCCAGGAATCCGGTCAGCACAGCCGCGCCCAGGATCATCCAGGTGACAGTCATGTTATTGGTTTATGGTTGGGAACTTCCCCATCTAGCAGGTTGATTCATAACAATCCGAGGAGCGTTTTTTCTGTCATTCCCGCGTCGGCGGGAATCCAGAAGTGTTTGATTTTCTTGTGAGCGTGTTTCCGGGCTTCCGCCTTCGCGGCAGCGACGAACCATATCGCATCAAACTGCTAGGGAAGCATCCGGTCCGCTGCCCTGAAAAAACGCCGCGCGTGATCGAGCAACTGACCGTCCGTCGGGTGGTCCATCGTCTCGACGCCGATGACCCGCTTGGCGAGCACCGGCACATGGTGCTGGAGGTATTTCACGAATTCTTGCTTCGCCTGCGCGGGGCCGACGACCAGCACTTCGTGTTCGTCGTCGAGTGCGTGGGCGACGCGCGCAAAGAATTCCTGGTCCTCCGGCGCCTTCGCTCCGCCAATCGAGCCCTTGCGATGATGCACCTGGCGATGCTTGCCGTGCGCCTTGATGAACGTGCGCTCGGTCTCATCGTGCGTAAAACTTTGCACGTGCGCCTCGTGATGGTCGATCCATACCACTGCATGGTAGTGCATCATTACCGCTTCCCCTCTTCAGAGTTTCGTTGACCGGTCGCCCGGTCAGGCGCGTACCGATCGCCGTTGGGCCACTTAATATCCACCATAACATGGGCTTCGAATGTATTCTCGGCCATACTCGGCACCCAGCTATTGATGCAGATCAAACGCCACCGAATAACTGCCTTTGGCTGGATCGCGGACGCTCGCTGCCGCATGCTGCGACCAACACGAACTGGAACGACCGGGAACTATTGAGCGATGCTGTGGGAAACCCTAAGCGCTGCACGTGACATCGGACGAGTGGTCGAGATTGCTTCCGTACTGATGCACTACGGGTTCGGTGACATCGCCCGCCGGCTGGGCATAACCGGCGCGCTCGAACGCGTCGGCAGAACCCTGCGCCGGGGGCGCCATCCTGCGCTAGACCGGATGACATCGGCGGAGCGCGTGCGGCGCGCGCTGGAGGACCTGGGCCCCACCTTCGTCAAGCTCGGCCAGATCCTTTCCACCCGCGTCGACCTGTTTGCGCCGGAATGGATCGCGGAGTTCGAGAAACTGCAGGATCATGCCGCGCCGGTTGCCTTCGACGAGATTCGCGCGCAGCTCGCCGCGGACCTCGGCGCCGATCCCGAAAGCGTGTTCGCGGACCTGGACCCGGCGCCCCTCGCGGCAGGGTCCATCGCCCAGGTTCATCGCGCCCGATTGCAGGACGGCACGCCCGTGGTGCTGAAGGTCAGGCGTCCCGGCATCGAAGCCGTGATCGACGCCGACCTGCGCCTGTTGCGGCGCCTCGCGGAACTGGCCGAACGCGAATGGCCGGCGCTGGAGCGCTACCAACCGCGCGCCCTGGTGCGTCAGTTCGCAAAATCCCTGCGCCGGGAGCTCGACCTCAGGACCGAGTGCCGCAACGCCGAGCGCATCGCCGCCAACCTCTCCGCCAACGAGAACATCGTCGTGCCGGCGATCTACTGGCAATGGACGGCGCAAAGGCTGAATGTCCAAGCCTACGTGAACGGGATTCCAGGCCGGGAACTGGCCGCCGTCAATGAAGCGGGACTGGACCGGCGCGTGCTGGCCCGGGTCGGGGCAAACGCCGTGTTGCAGATGGTGCTTGCCGACGGCTTTTTTCATGCCGTTCCGCATCCGGGCAATGTCTTCTATCTGCCGGGAAACCGGCTTGCCTTCATCGATTTCGGGATGGTGGGCCGGCTCTCACGGGGAAGGCGCGATCAGCTTGCCGACTTCCTCTACAGCCTAGCGCAACGCAACCCGGAGCGCGCGGCTGAAGTGCTCGTGGACTGGGCGCGCAAGGCCACAGTGGACATGCAAAATCTGAGCGCGGATGTTGACTCCTTCATTGACGAGTTTCACGGCATTGCGCTCGAGCAGATCGAAGTGGGCCGCCTGCTCGGGGACCTGACCGCATTGATGCGCGAGCACGAGCTGACATTGCCGCCTGATCTTGCGCTGCTGTTCAAGGCCGCCATCTCCCTGGAAGGCCTGGGACGCATGCTCGACCCGGGCTTCGACATGGTCAGCGAAGCGTTTCCCTTCCTGGCGCGGATCGGCCGCCAGCGCCGATCCCCGCGCGCATTGGCGAAGCTTGGCGCAAAAAGCCTGCGCGAGGCCGCCGCGCTCGCCATGGATCTGCCTGGAGAACTGCGCCGGCTGTTGAAAGCGATGGGCAGGGATTCCTTCACTGTGCATGTGGACGTCTCCCGTCTCGACCGGGCATTCGAGCGCATGGACCGGGCCATCAGCCGCCTGACGATGGGAATCGTGACAGCGGCGCTGATCATTGGCTCTTCCATTGTGATGACAGTGGAGACCGAATCCACTTGGCTGGGCCTGCCCTTGTTCGGGCTGCTGGGATTTCTCGGCGCGGTCGTCTCCGGTATCTGGCTACTGGTCTCGATCGCGCGCAGCGGGAGGCACGAATAGGCGAGGTGCCAGGTGCGAGGCTCTAGGCGCGAGGCAGTAAGCATCCCCCGGCAGAGCCGGGGGCTTTGGTTTGTGAGCCGCTCAAAGCGGCTACGCGAGGCCGCTCGCGCGGCTCCGATTCAATGCCAAAGTAACACGCACACGATCCGTCAATGACCCATCGCAATGAACATCAG
>JANOGH010000313.1:0-7189 GCA_031414075.1 Betaproteobacteria bacterium
GGATTGTCGCGCAGCCGTTGCAGGTGATAGGTCGTCTCCGACCAGGCACGCTGCAGCGCCACGCCCGATTCGCTGTAGATCTCCCTGCCCTTCGAATGGATGATGAGCCGGCCGCTGCGATTGAGGGTACCCAATCGGCGAAACTCCGCCGACAGGCCGGCTGCCTCGAAGGCATTCTTCACGGCGTCGAAATTGACCAGCCTGACCTGGAGGACAGCACCCAGTTCTTCGTTGAACAGCGCCGCCATCACGTCTCCTTCCACATCGACGGTCACGCCGACATGGGAGGCGAACATCATTTCCGCGAGCGTGGCCAGCAAGCCGCCGTCGGAGCGGTCGTGATAGGCGAGAATGGCCCCTTG
The DNA here is from genome assembly GCA_031414075.1 of Betaproteobacteria bacterium. Lineage (GTDB taxonomy): Bacteria > Pseudomonadota > Gammaproteobacteria > Burkholderiales > JACQAP01 > JACQAP01. The sequence goes on from JANOGH010000313.1 coordinate 363, forward strand.
CCGGTTGAGTCGCTGGACGGTCTCGAAGAAGGCCTTCAGCTGCGCGGGCGAATTCACATCCGGCGCTTCGCCGCCGACCTGATCATGGACTTGCGCGAGTACCGATCCGCCCATCCTGCGGCGCCCCGCACCGAGGTCGATCAACACCAGCACGCTGTCGCGATCCAATGGCTGCAGCTGCGGCGTGAGGGTACTTCGCGCATCCACGCAAGGGGCGAATGCCGAGACGATCAGAGACAGGGGTGCGACGACCTCCTTGTTCTTCCTGCCATCCTGCCAGGCCGTGCGCATCGACATCGAATCCTTGCCGACCGGGATGCTGATGCCGAGCTGCGGACACAAATGCATCGCCACCGCTTCGACGGTATCGAACAGTATCGCGTCTTCTCCGGGATAGCCGGCCGCCGCCATCCAGTTGGCCGACAGTTTGACGTCACCGATTTTTTCGATGCGCGCCGCTGCGATGTTGGTGAGCGCCTCGCCCACGGCCATGCGCCCGGAGGCCGGTCCATCGATTACGGCCAACGGCGCGCGCTCACCGATCGCAAAGGCCTCCCCACGAACCGTCGTGAATCCCATCAGCGTCACCGCGACGTCGGCAACAGGCGTCTGCCATGGGCCGACGAACGGATCGCGCGAGCACAACCCGCCAACCGTGCGATCGCCTATCGAAATCAGGAAGGTCTTGTTCGCCACCGCGGGAAAGCGCAGCACGCGCAACACCGCTTCCTTCAATCGGATTGAGGAAAAATCCAGCACCGGAAGCGCGCGCGTTCGCCGTTTCACGTCACGGATCATCTTCGGCGGCTTGCCGAGCACGACTTCGAGCCGCATGTCGACCGGATGATTGCCGAACTTGATGTCCTCGATTTTCAGTTGGCCGTCGTCGGATGCACGGCCGACCACGGCAAAAGGACAGCGTTCGCGCTCGCACAGTGTCTGAAAATCGGCGAAGCGCTCCCGTGCGATGGCCATAACGTAGCGTTCCTGCGCTTCGTTGCACCAGATCTGGGCCGGCGTCATGCCCGGTTCTTCCGAGGGAATGTCGCGCAAGTTGATGTGGCCGCCGCGGCCTGCGCCATGCACCAGTTCCGGCAATGCGTTGGATAGGCCGCCCGCGCCCACGTCGTGGATCGACAGGATCGGATTAGCCTCCCCCATCGCCCAGCAGCGGTCGATGACTTCCTGCGCACGGCGCTGCATCTCCGCGTTACCGCGCTGCACGGAATCGAAATCGAGATCGGCGATGTTTGCACCGGTATTCATGCTCGATGCCGCGCCACCACCCATGCCGATGAGCATGCCGGGGCCACCGATCTGCACCAGCAGCGCACCGGCCGGCACATCGGATTTCAACGATTGCGAGGCAGCAATCGAGCCGACGCCGCCGGCCAGCATGATCGGCTTGTGATAACCACGTACTTCCCCGCCGACGGATTGCTCGAACGTCCGGAAATAGCCGCACAGGTTCGGACGACCGAATTCATTGTTGAACGATGCCCCGCCGATCGGGCCTTCCAGCATGATCTGCAACGCGGAGGCGATGCGCTCCGGCTTGCCGATGGCGTTCTTCTCCCACGGTTGTTCGAAACCAGGTATGCGTAAATGGGAAACGGAAAACCCGGTCAATCCGGCTTTCGGCTTGGAGCCCCGGCCGGTCGCACCTTCATCCCGGATCTCGCCTCCGGAACCGGTGGCCGCTCCCGCGAAGGGCGATATCGCCGTCGGGTGATTGTGCGTTTCCACCTTCATCAGGATGTGCGTCCGCTCGGTGGCGTAGCGATAGGTCCCGGACGCGTCGGGATAGAACCGGTCGATCTCGGCGCCTTCCATGATCGAGGCATTGTCGGCGTATGCGACCACGGTCCCCGCAGGATGCGTAGCATGCGTATGGCGAATCATGCCGAACAGCGACTTCGGCCGCTTCTTGCCGTCGATGATCCACTCGGCATTGAAGATCTTGTGCCGGCAATGCTCGGAATTGGCCTGGGCGAACATCATCAGTTCGACGTCGGTCGGGTTGCGCGCCATGCGCCGGAAATTCTCCAGCAGATAGTCGATCTCGTCGTCCGACAGCGCCAGCCCCATTTCGCGGTTGGCGCGCTCCATTGCTTCACGGCCGCCGGACAGCAGATCGATCGTCGCCAACGGCTGAGGGGCAACGTGCTGGAACAGTTGCGCCGCTGCTTCGAGCGAATCCAGCACGGTTTCGGTCATGCGATCGTGGATCAGCGGCAACAGCGCCGCCTGCTGCGCTGGTTCGAGCCGGCCACCCTGCTTGGTGCTGAGGTAGTAGGCGACGCCGCGTTCGATCCGCTCCACGGCATCCAGCCCGCAGGAATGCGCGATGTCGGTGGCTTTCGAGGCCCAGGGCGAGATCGTGCCCAACCGCGGCACGACCAGCAGAAGCCGGCCGGCTTCGGAAACCCCGGTTGGTGCAGGACCGTAGGTCAGGATACGGTCGAGGACCTTGCGCTGGGGGGGCTGAAGCGGAACTTTCAGTGCGGCGAAATGCCAATATTCCGCGCTAATGGCGGTAATGGCGGGAGCGGTTCTCTTGAGGGCTTGAGTGAGCTTCTTGAGGCGGAATTCCGACAGGGCGTTGCGCCCGCGCAGTGTCAGAAGGTCTGGCATTTAGGCATCGGCGAGTCGTTAAAGCGGAATTATAGCCTTCCTGTGGTTTAAACTGTCTTATGCCCAAAGCATTTACCCCGGTCTTTCTCGCCAGGGAAATCCGGGAGATTGAACAGGCCGTACTGGGGCAGGCCTCTGCACCGCCCTTGATGGCGCGGGCGGGAGTTGCCGTGGCGGAGTTCGCCCGCGATTTGCTCGGCGATCGCGGCAAGCGCGTCCTGCTGCTCGCCGGACCGGGTAACAATGGCGGCGACGCCTTCGTTGCGGCGCGCCAGCTCAAACAATGGTGGGTCGACGTTGCTGTCGTATTCACCGGATCGGAAGCGAAACTCCCGGCCGACGCCAAGGCCGCTCTGGCGGATTGGCGCGCGGCAGGCGGCGCACTGCACGAGTCGATTCCGTCGCACGGCGACTGGCATCTGATTGTCGACGGGCTGTTCGGCATCGGGCTGGAGCGCCCGCTGGAGGGCAAGCATGCAGAACTGGTGAACTGGAGCAATGCCACCGGTGTTCCGATTCTCGCCATTGATATCCCCAGCGGACTGCATGCCGACAGCGGGCGCGTGCTGGGCTGCGCGGTCCGGGCCCGCCATACGCTTACGTTCATCGGCCTGAAGGCGGGTTTGTTTACGCTCGATGGTCCGGATTGCGCCGGCGAAGTCCATCTCGAATCACTCGGCGTCGGCCTCCCGGAAACCACCGCACCGCGCGGCTGGCGCATCGAATCCGCGCTGCTCGCCAACGTACTGCCACTGCGAAGGCGCAACAGCCACAAGGGCACGTTCGGCAATGTCGGCCTTCTCGGCGGCGCGCCTGGCATGGTGGGCGCCGCCTTACTGGCGGCACGCGCGGCGCTGAAACTCGGAGCCGGACGTGTCTTCGTCGGATTGTTAGCCGATTCGCCTTCGGTGGATCTCGTGCAACCGGAATTGATGCTCCTGCCCGCGCAGGATTTGCTCAAGACCGAGGCACTGGACTGTATCGCGGTGGGACCCGGCCTGGGCGAATCGCAGGCGGCTCAGCATGCTCTTGCCGCCGTCCTGGCCCATACAGCGCCGCTGGTTCTCGATGCCGACGCGCTGAACCTTGTCGCGGCCCATCCGAAACTGCAGAAAAGTCTCGTGGCGCGGACCAGCGCCTCAATCCTGACTCCGCATCCGGCCGAAGCAGCGCGTTTGCTCGCCACCAGCACGGACAAAATCCAGCATGACCGGATCGCGGCTGCGCGCGCGCTGTGCGCACGGTTCAACGCTGCCGTGGTGCTGAAGGGAAACGGCAGCGTCTGCGCCCTGAAAAACGGCGACTGGTATCTGAATACCAGCGGCAACCCGGGCATGGCCGCGGCGGGAATGGGAGATGTACTGACCGGGATCATCGCTTCGCTGACTGCCCAGGGTGGGGATCCTGACCTTGCGTTGCTTGCCGGCGTTCATCTGCACGGGTTGGCGGCCGATAGCCTGGTTGCCGCCGGCATCGGGCCCGCTGGTCTGACTGCTTCCGAAGTCATCGACGCCGCGCGCAAGCTTCTTAACGCAGCCCGGTCCTGACCCCTCAGGCAGTAACGCCGCGCACCGTGACAATCCCCAGCACGGTCATGACGATCGAACCGATCAGATGGCTCGAGATCAGCAAGCTTGCCCACGCATACCGGCTTTCCATGAGCAGGCCAACTGCTTCGGCGGAGAAGGCAGAAAAAGTCGTCAGGCCGCCGAGAAATCCCGTGATCACGAACAGGCGCATCTCGACCGGGAGTGCGCCCTGTTGCGAAAAAACCTCAACGGCAACGCCGATCAGATAGCCGCCGATCAGGTTGGCGGCCAGCGTGCCGAGAGGGAGATTGGGTGCGACGGCATTCAGTGCTATGCCCAGCCACCAGCGCAGCCACGCGCCGAGCGCAGCGCCCACGCCAACCGCAATGAAACCCGAACCGCCCATTTGCCACTCCGCCCGCTCGTGGAAGCTGCGAATGATAAACCCATCCCGGATCAACTCTACGGATATTCGTAGCTGCTGGGAACCTGGCGCGAGGCCATCCTCAGGGTCAGCATTTGCTTTTCCTGAGCGGCGACCAGCGCTTGCGCCTCTTTCATCGGGAAGTCCCCCGCTTGCGCACTGCGCATCAGAGAAATCGAGAAGGCGAAGTGGCCAGCGCTTTCAGGGTCTTTGCCGTAGATCTGCCAGTAACGATCACGAAGTCTTTCCTGTTCGACAACGGCGGTGATAGTGCCGGCTTCACGCTCCGCATTGACTTCTGCACGATATGCGTCGTAGCGCTGGTCAGGCGTGGCCTGATTCAGGTGTGCACACGCGGCCAGCATCAATATCAGGCAAGGCAGAACTATTTTTTTCATGGCGGTCTCCTCACAAAAAACACGATTGAATCTACGAAAAAAATCCATCCTTAGCGCCGTGCCGTATCCGCGGCCAGCACCGCGCTGTCGTCGGCAAATCTCGGCTTCGGCACCCCATGGCGCCGCAACAGGCTAAACACAACCGGGACGAAAAACAGCGTGGCAACGGTAGCGAGCAACAATCCTCCGATCACCGCGCGACCCAGCGGGGCATTCTGTTCACCGCCTTCTCCGAGCCCGCTCGCCATCGGCGCCATCCCGATCACCATGGCGGCCGCCGTCATCAGCACCGGCCGCAAACGCGTCGAGCCGGCTTCCAGCACCGCTTCGATCGGACCCATCCCGTTGCGCAACTGCTCATTGGCGAAGGACACCATCAGAATACTGTTCGCCGTGGCAACACCCACACTCATGATGGCGCCCATCAGCGAGGGCACGCTGAAACTGGTTCCGGTGAGGAACAGCATCCAGATGATTCCGCAGAAAGCGCCGGGAAGCGCCATGATGATGATGAACGGATCGGTCCAGGACTGAAAGTTGATGACCATGATGAAATACACCAGCAACACTGCGGCGATCAGGCCGATTCCCATGCGGGTGAACGCGTCGTACATGCTTTCCGCCTGCCCGGAAATCTCGATACGGGTGTTGTTCTTCTGTTCGCGCGCCTTGGGGATGAATTCGTCGACCACCTTGCGCACATCGGACGCGACCGCGCCGAGATCCCTGCCCTGCACATTGGCGTAAACGTCGAAGGCGAGTTCGGTATTGACGTGGTTGATGATCGCCGGCAGAGCGACACGCTTGACCGTCGCCACGTTGCCCAGCGTCTGCGTCGGGGCCTGTCCCCTGCCTGGCAGCGGGATGTTCAGCACCGCGTCGACCGAATTGAGCGCGGTCTCGTGCGGCTGGACCACCACGACCTGGTAAGGGCGGCCTGTCTTCGGATCGTTCCAGTAGTTGGGCGTCACCACGACACTGGATGACGACGCAATCAGGAAATTTTCGGCTATCTCGCGCTGGGAGAAGCCGAGCTGGGCGGCGCGCGTGCGGTCCACTTCCACGCGCAAAGCGGGCTGGTTCATGATCTGGTGGACATGCACGTCCACCGCGCCGGGGATGCGTTTCATGCGCGCTTCGATTTCCTTGGCAAGGTGGAAATTCTTGTAGTCCCCGCCGATGATCTTGACGTCGATGGGCGCCGGCAATCCGAAGTTCAGGATCTGGTTCATCATGTCGCCGGGCTGGAAGTAGAACGAGCAGTCCGGGAACTGTTCCGGGAGAACCTGGCGCAACCGGCGTATGTACTCCCTGGTCGCGACCTTGTGCTCGGGCTTCAGCGACACCAAAATTTCACCGTCCCCGGAAGAAATCGTGACGTTGTCGCTGTACGCGAGGTTGGTCGATGGCGGGATGCCGATATTGTCGATGATGACGTCCAGGTCTTTCGCGTCGATCGTGCGGCGGATCTCGTCCTGCACCTTCGAGAAAATCGCGCCCGTATCGTCAATGCGCGTGCCGACCGGTGCATTGACGTGCAAACGAATTTGTCCGGCATCCACCACCGGAAAAAACTCCCAGCCGATAAACAGCATCGCTCCGGCGGAGCCGATCACCAGCACGATGAATAATGCAAATACCGTGATGCGACTGGAGAGAGACCAGCGCAATGCCGCGAGGTAGTTGCGGCGCAGGCGCTCGAAGTTACCTTCAACGAACCCGTGCAGTCGACCCATGGCCCCGTGCCCGCCTTCTCCGTGCCCGTTTTCGAGCAGCAGATAACGCGACATCACCGGTACCAGCGTGCGGGAAATCCCGTACGACGCAAGAATCGAGAACACG
>JANOGH010000314.1:0-2292 GCA_031414075.1 Betaproteobacteria bacterium
CCGATGTCAGCAAACACGGGCACTCCAAGAAGCTTAAGTAAGCGCCATTCGTGACGGAGGGATTAATTTTGAATCCCTCCGTCACCTTATTTGAGTCCCGGTTTTTATTCTACGGCGGGCCACGCGCAGCGGCGAAGTCCATTACAATCAGAGGACCGTGTTGCCCTGCGAACGCGCTAGCAGCCTGTCGGACTTAACGTTGAACTTTTGCTGTTCAGATCGATCAGATCATCAATCGTCCTGATGAGCGCAAATTGATGAGCCACTTCCGTCAATGTGATCGCGATACCCCGTATCTGTTGCCGCCGTCGCTGGATGACTGGTTGCCCAAGGACCATCTGGCGCGCTTTGTGGTGGACATCGTCGAGCAGTTGGACCTGTCGGCGCTGGCCCGTCAATATCGTGGCGCAGGCTCGGCGGCGTATCACCCGTCGGTGTTGCTGGCGCTGCTGATCTACGGCTACGCCACCGGCACCTTCGGCAGCCGGCGCATCGAGCAGGCGACGCATGACTCGCTGGCGTTCCGTTACATCGCCGCCAATACCCATCCCGATCACGACACGCTGTGCGCATTCCGTCAGCGGTTCCTGCCCGAAGTCGAGCGACTGTTCGTCGAGGTGCTGGGCATCGCCAAGCAGATGAAGCTGCTCAAACTGGGGACGATTGCGCTGGATGGGACCAAGCTCCACGCCAATGCCTCGCGTCACAGCGCACTGTCCTACGGGCATGCGGAAAAGATTGAGGCGCAGTTGCACGACGAAGTCAAAGCGCTGCTGGCGCGGGCCGAGAGCGCCGATCTCGAGCCCTTGCCCGAGGGGCTCAACATTCCCGAGGAGTTGGCCCGGCGCGCGGTGCGGCTGAAGGCGATCAAGGAAGCGAAGGCCGAGATTGAGGCGCGGGCGGCAGCGCGTTTCGCCGCCGAGCAGGCCGAGTACGAGGCGAAGGTGAAAGCGCGCGCAGAGAAGGAACAAGACACCGGCAAGAAACCCCGGGGCAATTCCCCGACACCGCCCAGCGCCGGACCGCGCGCCACCGACCAAGTCAATCTCACCGATCCGGACTCGCGCGTCATGCCCGCAGCGGGCGGTGCCTTTGAGCAGAGCTACAACGCCCAAGCCGCCGTGGATATCGACACGATGCTGGTGGTGGCCACGACCTTGACGCAGGCCGCCAACGACAAGCAACAGATCGCCCCGATGGTCGAAGTGCTCGCTGAGCTGCCCGTCGCAATCGGCACGGTCGAGACCGTGCTCGCCGATAACGGGTATTTCAGCGCAGCCAACGTCACGCTCTGCATTGAGGCCGGCATTGAGCCGCTGTTGGCGGCAGGGCGTGAGTCCCATCACCTGCCGTGGCAAGAACGATTTACCGAGCCCGCGCCGTTGGCCGATGACGCCACCGCCGTGCAGCGGATGACGCACCAACTGAAGACCCGCGCCGGGCGTGCGTTGTATGGGTTGCGCAAACAGACGGTAGAGCCGGTGTTCGGCATCATCAAGTCGGTGATGCGATTCAGACAATTTCTACTGCGTGGGCTCGATGCGGTGCGCGGGGAGTGGTCGTTGGTGACGATGGCGTGGAACATCCGCCGGATGGCGGTGTTGCGGGGTTGAGCAGCAGGAAAGGGACCTTTGGGCGGACAATTCCGGCCTCTTATACCGGCCATGACCGTTCGATCAGTGATCCCACCACTCAGCACGCGCGTCACCGCTGCAATTGGAAACTTAAGTCCGACGGGCTGCTAGCCGCTCACGCTCGCTCGAAGTTCATCGATGGCGAGGCGGATATCGTCGATCAGATCCCACAGGTCGGGCACGAGTTCACGGCAGGCGACGAGCCCGAAATCGATGCGGTCGCGATAGCTCACAACGGTCATGTTGAGGCCCATGCCGTCGCCCACTGTCGAGACCGGGATCAGCGCCCGCAGTTCTGCGCCCGCGAGGTAAAGCGTCTGGCGCGGGCCGGGCACGTTCGAGATAACGACATTGCACGGCGGTGACACGTAGTCTGCGAGCTTCAACCGCGCCGCCGCCCGTGCCGCCTGTGCCGCCAGTGCCGGCGGCGCAAACTGCGAGAAATCCTGCAGGATGCTGGCCGGGATCGCGTTGTGGATCTCTTTCGCATTCCGCATCGCGGCGTGGATCCGGGCGAGCCGCTTGGCCGCATCCGGTTCGTCGGTCGCCAGTTCCGCAAAGATCGAGGAGACCTGGTTGCTGTAGGTTTCCGCTTCCACGCCGGTACGTACTGAAACCGGGACCATTGCAATCAAAGACGACGCCGGCAGCTCGCCGT
>JANOGH010000315.1:0-2725 GCA_031414075.1 Betaproteobacteria bacterium
GATTTCTGGGAGAGCCGCTACCGCGACAACGTCACCCCTTGGGACGCGGGCAAAGTACCGGAGTCGTTGCGCGCTTATGCAAGCACGCTGCCATCGGGCGCCCGCATACTCATCCCCGGCTGCGGCTCAGCTTATGAAGCAGCTTTCCTGGCCGGCAGCGGATTCGACGTGCTTGCGATCGACTTCAGCCCGGCCGCCGTCGAAGCGGCACGAAGGAATCTTGCCAGCTTCGGAGACATCGTCAGGCTCGCCGACTTCTTCGAGTTCGACTTTGGCAAACCTTACGACGTGATCTACGAGCGGGCTTTCTTGTGTGCCCTGCCGCCGCGAATGTGGCCGCAGTACGCGCCGCGAATGATGCAACTTCTCCGGCCAGGCGGCGACCTGGCCGGATTCTTCTTCCTCCGGGACACCGAGCGAGGCCCGCCCTTCGGCACCACGCTCGACGCGCTGCACGCGCTGCTCGACCCCTGTTTCGAGTTGGCCGAAGACAAGGGGGTTACCGATTCCATTCCGGTATTCCAGGGTGCCGAGCGCTGGCAGGTTTGGCGCCGACGCTGATGGCGTAAGTCAAGGTATGGCCTTTCGCTATTCTTCACTGCTGCCGTCAGCGACCGCAGTATGCGGGGTGAGTCTCTACCACCCGGCTATTCATCGTTGTCCGCTGTGTGGCCAATCCACCAGGACAGTACGCCGAACACTGCGCCGACGCCCGCCAGAAACGCCCAGAACCACGCGTAGCCTTTGGCATCGCGCAGTTGTACGGGATCGGTAATGCCATCCAATGATGTGAAACCCGTGACAACGAAGCCGAGGCATACCAAAGCAAACACGGCCGCGAGAATTGTCGCCAGGTTGGCGGAGATCTTCATGATCGGGGTTCAGATATCTCGTCAGTAGAGTCCCAACGTCATTCAAACAAAAACAACTGATTATGAGAATAGTGTTGTATCTCGTCGGGGATGGTTTGTGCAAGCAGTTGATCTAAGGGGATTCGCTCGAACATGGTGAGGCTCAAGATCTGTAGCATTTCATAGAGGCTGGCCGATAGATTCAGACGCTTCTTTACGATAGCGACAAGTACGTAAACCGAGACTGCGATCCAAATCTGAGATTTCACCGCATTCTCTGAAGTGCCGAAGAAGGCTTTGATTCGAAGATGCTGCTTGATCCATTTGAAGAACAGCTCCACCTGCCAGCGGCACCGGTAAAGCTCGGTGATCGTGAGTGCTGGCAATGTGAAGTTGTTGGTCAAGAAGACAAGGTTCTTGGCCGTCTCGGGGTCCTTGAAGCGAATACGTCGCAGAGGCACTTCGAAGTCTTTGCGCGATTGGAAACCAGTGAGCACAACGGTCTGATCGCAGATCAATCCGGTAGCGCGATCGACTGGATGAGAGTAACGGCGTTTGGCTTTGAGATTGGATTTCCCGCGCGTAACAAAGAAGCTGCCGGCTTCGTGGAAGCGATACAGCCGCTCGAAATCGATGAAGCCGCGATCGATAATGTAGAAGGCGCCCGGCTCGGGCAACAACTGGTCGAGGACGTTGACCTCGTGCATCTTGCCGTCGCTGATATGGATAAACGTGGGGATGTTGCCCCGCAGATCGAGCAAGGTGTGCAACTTGATCGCGGCCTTGGCCGTGCGAAACGGCGCCCACGGAAACACCGACAGACACAGATCGATGGTCGTCGTGTCGAGCGCGTAGACCGTCTCCTTCAGATCGACACCGAAGGGCTCGTCGATGTAAAGGCGTCGAGCAATGCCAATCAGGCTCTGTGCGACATCGGCGTAGATGCGCCAGTCTCGCACCGTGTTGGCGTTGGCCAGTGTATTGCGCGCCATGACCGACCGGATCCCAAGGTGATAGAGCTTGGAGCGCTGGGCACGCAAGCAAGCTTCGATGTCCCGAAGGCTCTCTCGGTAGGTCAACTGCGCGAACGCCATGCACAAGAACTGATCCAGGCAGGAGAACGTTTTGACCTTGTGTTCGCCTTGATAACGAGTCACGCAGCGACGGAACGTCGTCAACGGCATGTGTTCCATCACTTGCGCAAACACCAGTTTGCCTTGGTTCATCGATCACCCCTGCGAAGTCGTGCTTCGCAGGGTCGCAGAACCGGCATGCGGTGTTCAAATCGAGACCAGAATAATTTCGCATTTGCCCAAGTATGATCAATAACTTAAAAAGCCCAACTGCACCAACGTTGGGACACTACTGAGTCAGGATAGAAAATGAGCAGTCCCTCGCCGCACACTGTTCCGATCGTCACCGTCCCGGCGCCTTTGGAGGCTCGAACTTGAAGTGCCCGCAGTGCCACCACGAGAATCCGCCCGGATCGAGTTTCTGCCTGGGCTGCGGCACGCGCCTGGCCGCGACCTGCGCCGCGTGTGGAAACGACTTGCCGGCGCAATCCCGGTTTTGCAACAAGTGCGGTACGCCCGTAAGCGGCGGCGAGCCTGCCGGGCAGGCGCGCTTCGCCACGCTCGAGTCCTACACGCCTAAGCATCTCGCCGAGAAAATCCTAACCTCCCGCACCGCCCTCGAAGGCGAGCGCAAGCAGGTGACCGTGCTCTTCGCGGATCTCAAGGGTTCGATGGAACTGCTCGCCGATCGCGACCCGGAAGAGGCCCGCAAGATCCTAGATCCGGTGCTCGAACGCATGATGGAGGCGGTGCATCACTACGAAGGCACGGTCAACCAGGTGATGGGCGACGGCATCATGG
>JANOGH010000316.1:0-5443 GCA_031414075.1 Betaproteobacteria bacterium
GCCGGAACGAACACCGGGCAGAAACTGCGCCTCGGCAAACGCGGATTGCCGAAACGGCGTGAAGGCGAAGGCGACCTGTTCGCGATCGTGCAGATCGTCGTGCCGCCCTCGCCCACAGACCGCGAGCAGGCGCTGTTCAAAGAACTTGCGGATGCGTCGACGTTCAATCCGCGCGCGTCATTTCCGACAGGAGACGGAACATGAAAATCGAACTCACCGATGCACAGTGGCTGAGCGAGCATGCCGCGGTATCAGTCGAGGAACTGGCCGAGCTGTCGGGCCTGTCGCCCGAGCTGCTGCGCGAACTCGTCGAGTACGGGGCATTGGTTCCTATCAACGTACAGGCTCCGATCAACGAGCAGGATCCGTTCGATGCGCAGGGGTCGACCGATGCTCAATCGGCGCAGTGGAGTTTTTCCGCCGAGTGCGTTGTCGCCGTGCAGACCGTGGGTCGCCTGCGCGAGGATTTCGATCTCGATGCGAATGCGTTGTCCGTTGCCCTGACGCTGATCGAACGCGTTCACGGGCTTGAAGCGCAGTTGCGGGAACTGCGGACGCAGTTTCCCCAACTGCGAGGAAAAAGGTAAAAGGAAAATGCTTCAGAAGAGTATTTTCTTCCACCTTTCCTCTTTAAGCCGTTGACCTCTTGTCTGCATCATTGCCGATAAACCGGGAGAGAACCGCCATGACAAATCGACTGATTGCCGCAGCGTTCGCCGCCTTGAACCTGGCTGCCTCCCCGGGGCTGACGGCGCCACCCGTTGGCTTCCCTCCTCCGCCCCCGAAAGTGAGCCCCGCACAGGGCGCGATCGACTTTCACGTGCATTCCGAGCCGGATGTGTTCGGACGCAGCATGGACGATATCGACGTTGCCGTGCTGGCGAAGCGAAAAGGCATTCGCGGGCTGGTACTGAAGAATCACGTCACCATGACCGCGGATCGCGCGGTGCTGGTCATGAAAACCGTGCCCGGCATCGAGATCTTTGGCGGTATCGTGCTCAACAACGCAGTGGGCGGCATCAAACCGGCAGCCGTCGAGTGGATGCATCGGATGTCCGGCGGGCGCGGCAAGGTGGTGTGGCTGCCCACTTTCGATTCGGACAAGCACGTCAAGACGCTGGTGGATCCGAAGGGCAGCGGCATCGTCGTGGCCCCCAATGGCGTCGTTACGCCCCAGGTCGAGGAGGTTCTAAAGATCATCGCGCGGGAAAACCTGGTGCTCGCGACCGGGCACATCCATGCCGAGGAAGTGATGGCCGTGGTCAGGCGCGCCAAGGAACTCGGCGTAAAGAACATCCTCATCACCCACGCGCTGACCAATATTCCCGGCCTGTCCATGGAGCAGGCCAGGCAGGTCGCGCAGATGGGCGCTTACATCGAGTACTGCTACCTGCAGTCGATGACCGGCCCGGACGCGCAGCATGCCTGGATGAAGCACTGGAGCAAGGTGTCGCTCAAGGAAGGCGTATCGCAGACGGACATTGACCTGATGGTGAAGAAAAACCCGGCGAAACTGCTCGGACTGGAAGATTAAACCCAGGTGAAAGAGGAAAGGTGAAAGAGGAAAGGTAAAAGGGTAAAGAGCAAAGTAAAGGCAGGAACTGGCTTATCGCATTTTACCTTTCACCTTTTACCTCTCACCTTTCCCCTTTTATTGTCTTCTCAGCACCCGCCCTGACCTTGCGCCGGTTGGCCTGCCGCTGCGCCAAACGACTGCGCCGTTGACGATCGTCGCGTCGATGCCGCGCGCGGACTGGATCGGCTTTTCCCAGGTGGCGGTTTCGTCCACGGACTTCGGATCGAAGACGGTGATGTCCGCATAAGCCCCCTCCTTCAGCACGCCGCGATCTTTCAGGCCGAAGGTCTGCGCCGGCAGACCGGTCATCTTGCGCACGGCGGTCTCAAGGGGAAAAAGCTTGAGGTCGCGGCTGTAGTGGCCAAGCACCCGCGGGAACGTGCCCCATAACCGCGGATGCGGCGCGATGTCGTGTGGCAACCCGTCGGAACCGACCATGGTGTGCTCGAAGGAAAGAATACGCTGCACGTCGGCCTCGTCCATCGAGAAGTAGATCGCCGACGCCGGCTGCAGTTTCGCGATCGCCTCCTCGACCGGCAAACCCATGTTCCTCACTACTTCGTCGAGGTCCATGCCCGCAAATTGGGGATAGGGTCGCGAGGAGCTGACGATCACGCGCGAGCAGATCCTGGTTCGCGCGTAACTCAGCATCGTCGAAGAGGCCATGTACGGATAGCAGTCCAGGCACACCGGTTGGGTGCGCATCGCCTCGGTGATGTGCCGCAGCGTTTCCTTCGAGCGCCCGTGACTGCGCGCGCCTACGACTTTGTGGTGCGAGATCACCACCGGCACATCCAGCTCGCGCCCGACGCGAAAGCTCTCTTCGAGCGACTCCATCACCCGCTCGGCCTCGTCGCGCATGTGTGTGCAATAGATGCCGTTGAATTCCTTCAGCGGCCGGGCTATCTCTATCACCTCTTCGGTCGGCGCCGCATTCGACAATTCGTAGTAGAGGCCCGTCGAGAAACCGATCGCGCCCGCCGACAAGGCTTCGCGCACCAGTTCGCGCATGCGCCCGATTTCCGCGGTGGTGGCGGGCCGGTCCAGGTTGTCCATCGTCGCCACACGCAGGGTCATATGGCCGACCAGCAGCGCGCAATTGGCCGCGGCCGGATGCGCACCGAGTTCCTCGACATACGCGCCGAAGGTCGGAAAGCGGAACCACTTGCCCTCGTTGTCGAGCAGGTCGAGCGGGGACGGCACCGCTGCCTTCATGCCGCCCGGCATGGGCGACAACGAGATGCCGCAGTTACCCGCCACCACCGTGGTCACCCCTTGGCTAACCTTCGGCGCCATCTCGCCGGCAGACAACATCAACCGGTCGTCATGCGTGTGCGCGTCGATGAAGCCGGGCGCCGCAACCTTGCCCGATGCATCCACTTCGACATCGGCCCTGGCCCGATCGAGCCGGCCGATCTTTGCGATGCGGTCGCCGCGCACGCCGATGTCGCCATCGAAGCGCGCAGCGCCGGTGCCGTCGATGATGGTTGCGTTCCTGATCAGCAAGTCAAATTGTTCTTTCATGATTCCGTCCGTAAATTAATTCTTGAACCACGGAGAACACGGAGAACACGGAGGAAAAGCAGAAACGAGAAAAAACATGCGGGAGTGAAAAACAAGCTCAGCGCCAAAGTGACCACCGATACCAGCTTTTTACTTTCGAATATTCTTCTGCTTTTTCTCTTCCTCCGTGTTCTCCGTGTTCTCCGTGGTTCACGTTCAGATTCTTAGTCTATTCTGGCGCCAGCGCGTTTGATGATCTCCGCCCAGCGCGGGCGCTCGCGCCTGGCGAGGGCGAGGAACTGTTCCGGCGTGCTGCCGTCGATTTCGGTATCGAGTTCGGCGAAACGCTTGCTTACTGCCGGCGAACGCAAGGCGGCGACTATCTCGCGATTGAGCTTCGCAACAATCTGCGCGGGAAGTTTCGCAGGACCGATGACGCCACCCCAGGCCACGGTCTCGTACCCCGGCACGCCCGCTTCGGAGATGGTCGGAAGATACGGGAACAGCGGGGAGCGATGCAAGCCGGACACCGCCAGCGGGCGCACCCTTCCGGACTTCGCGTAGACCGAGAGGGAGGTCAGGTTGTCGAACATGACCTGCACCTCGCCGCCGATCAGGCCGCTTATCGCCTGCGGGCTGCCACGATAGGGAACGTGCAGCATCGAAATGCCGGTCATGGCCTTGAACAGCTCCCCGCCAAGATGTCCGGTCGTACCGTTGCCGGCGGAGCCCATCACCAGCTTGTCCGGATTCTTGCGCGCGTAATCGATCAGTTCCCTGACGCTGCGCACCGGCAACGCGTTGTTCACTGCCAGCAGATTGGCGACGTGCAGGCAATTGGAAATCAAGGTCAGGTCTTCGAGGCGATAGGGCACGTCCGCCATCAGCCCGTGAACGATCGCGAGCGACACGATATTACCGTAACCGAGCGTGTAGCCGTCGGGTGGCGCGCTCGCGATCTCCATGGTGCCGATCACGGCATTCGCGCCCGGCTTGTTGATGATCACGAACTGCACGCCGAGGCGCTTCGACAATTCCGCGGTAAGGATGCGCATCAGCACGTCCGGCGAGCCACCGGGGGCGGATGGCACGATGAAGCGGATCGGCTTGTCGGGGTAGTCAGCAAGCGCCGGGCCGCAAAAAAGGAACAGGAGTAACGTGGCGAAAAAGCGGATTCTCATGAAGTACATGGAACACAGTAAAACGTGAATGGGAAATGCGGAATCGAAAATCGGAAATACGATAAATCACCTCACACCTCATGATTCACGATTCCCTATTCACGCTTCACAATACACCATTCACCGTGGATGTTGCCCCGTCTGGTTATTGAGCGTTCCGTAATTGATGACAGTTGAAACGCTCAATCCCTCACCCCGGCCCTCTCCCGGAGGGAGAGGGTGAAGGTTGATCTAATTCACTGTTGTGAATTAGGGGAAGGATCAATAATCCCCGGTTGTTCGACCGGCCTGCACCAACGGAAAACCGTTACCATCGGCGTCGACTTTCCAGAGGAGTGAGATCATGCAGAACGAAAAAATGCGCATTGCAGTACTGGATGACTGGCAAGGCGTCGCCAGGCAGAGCGCCGAATGGACCAAGCTGCAACAGCGGGCCGACGTTAAGTTCTTCGAAGAGCCCTTCGCCGGACCGGACAAGCTTGCAAGCGCGCTCGGCGAATTCGACATCATCATTGCCATGCGCGAGCGCACGAAATTCTCCAAGGAACTGCTCGACCGATTGCCGAAGCTGCGCATGATCGCCCTGACCGGCGGACGCACCTGGACCATGGATTTCGATACGCTCAATGCTCGCGGTATTCCGGTGTGCCACACTGGCGGCGAGAAATCCAGTGCCGCTACCGCCGAGATCGCACTGGGACTTCTGTTGTCCGCCGCCCGATTCATCAACCGTGGCGATGCCTCGATACGCGCAGGCGGATTCCAGAGGGGCGTGCCCTCGGGCGATGTCCTGGACGGCAAAACGCTCGGCATCATCGGCTTGGGCAAGATCGGCGCGAGGATGGCGCGCTACGGAGCGGCGCTGGGAATGCAGGTGGTAGCGTGGAGCGCGAATCTGACCGTGGAGAAAGCCAGCGCGGCCGGCGCGCGACTGGTGGACAAAGCAACGCTGCTCACGCAATCCGACGCGATCTCCCTGCACCTGGTGCTGTCGGATCGCACGCGCGGTATCCTCGGTGCGCAGGATCTCGCCAGCATGAAGCCCAGCGCGATCCTCATCAACACGTCGCGCGGGCCGCTGGTCGACGAAGCCGCGCTGGTGGCAAGACTGAAAACCGGAAAACTGATCGCGGGACTGGATGTGTTCGCGCAGGAACCGTTGCCCGGGGACCATCCGCTTCGC
>JANOGH010000317.1:0-7128 GCA_031414075.1 Betaproteobacteria bacterium
CCGGTTCATGCCGGTATTGAATTTCAGGAACACGTCTAACTTTTTGTCGATGGGCAAGGCCTTGAGCAGCCGCAGTTGCTCGCGGTCATGCACCATGATGGTGAATCCGTGATGCACTATTTCCGGTAGCTCGGCGGCTGAGAAAAAGCCCTCCAACAGCAGGATGCGCTGGCGATAGCCGGCATCGCGCAGCCGCACGGCGTCGTCGAGTTCCAGCAGCGCAAACCCCTCCGCGTCCGCCAGGGCGCGTGCCACCCGCAGCAGTCCGTGCCCGTATGCGTTGGCTTTGATAACGGCCATGATTGCAGCGTCACCAGCATGGCGGCGCGCAATGGCGAAATTGTTTTTCAGGGCGGCAAGGTCGAAACTCGCCTGAATCGGGCGGGCCATGTCAGGTTTGTATTCCCGATACTGAGAATTGGAAGTGGCGCTCGGTCGTTATTCTATGCGTTCGGGCGCCAGATCAGGCAGCCTGTTTACGCCGGACGCCCGATACCGGTACATTTAATGTGGTATAAAGCCGCCGGCCGAAGACGCAATGATTGTCAACGTAAAGAACCCGGACTCACCGCTCCTGCCCGCTCCGACACCATGAACCGCGGGTTCTACACCATCCTGGCCGCGCAGTTTTTCTCCGCGCTTGCCGACAATGCGCTGTTGTTCGCCGCCATTGCGCTGCTGGCGAGCCTGAATTCGCAGGCGTGGCAAACCCCGGTGCTGCAGCAGTTTTTCGTTTTCTCCTATATCGTGCTGGCCCCGTTCGTGGGTCCGTTCGCGGATTCCCTGCCCAAGGGCCGCGTGATGTTCGTCGCCAACGCGGTCAAACTGCTCGGCTGCATCGCCATGCTGATGGGCACGCACCCGCTGCTGGCTTACGGGCTCGTCGGCGTCGGCGCGGCGATGTATTCGCCGGCCAAGTATGGCATCCTCACCGAGTATCTGCCGCACCAGAAACTGGTGCTCGCCAATGGCTGGATGGAAGGGTTGACGGTGGCGGCGATCGTCCTTGGCTCCATTCTCGGCGGCATCATGGTGGGTACCCGGTTCGCCTACTATTTTTTCGAGCGCATCGACCTGCCGTTCATCGAAACCGGCATCGACACGCCGCCAGAGCTGGCGATCGTCGTCATCCTGCTCTTCTATTTCATCGCGGCCCTGATCAACCTGTACATCCCCAGGGTCGCCATCGACCACAAGCTGCAAAAACGCAATCCCGTTTTCATCATGATGGATTTCTGGCACAGCTTTCGGCTGCTGTGGCGCGATCCCCTCGGCCAGGTTTCCCTCGCCGTGACCACACTGTTCTGGGGCGCGGGGGCGACCTTGCGCCTGATCGTGCTTACCTGGGCATCGATGGCGCTTAAATTCAGCCTGGAAAAGGCAACCCAGCTGACCGCGGTGGTCGCGATCGGAATCGCCCTGGGTTCGGTGCTGGCGGCAAGATATGTCTCGCTCAAACGCGCGGTGCGCGTGCTGCCCGTGGGCATCGCGATGGGGCTTCTGGTCATCACGATGGTGTTCGTCACCGACTGGCGGATTGCGATCGTCCTGCTAGTGCTGATCGGGGCGATGGGGGGTTACTTCGTGGTGCCGATGAATGCCCTGCTGCAACACCGCGGCCATCTGCTGATGGGAGCAGGCCACTCGATTGCGGTGCAGAATTTCAATGAAAACCTGTCGATCCTGGTGCTGCTCGGCGTCTATGCGCTGATGATCAGGGTCGATGTTCCGATCCAGGCAATCATCATTTCCTTCGGCTTGCTTATCGCTGTGGCCATGGGCTACCTGACGCGCAAACACTGGCACGATCAGGATCTCAGCTAGTTATCCGAGGTTCGAGGTACGAGGAACGGCGCGCAACGCACGGGCAAGTTCGAGGGCATGAACACCTCGCACCTCGCACCTCGTACCTCGACCCTAAAGGACAACCGGCCTGTCGGGCAACTCGTTCGGGCCGCGGCGCTCGCTCGGGTAATGGGATGCCAGCAAACTCGAAACACGCGCGATCCCGCTCAATACACCCTGTTCGAAGTCTCCGCCTCGAAACGCGCCTTCCATTTCGCGGCAGATCGTTTCCCAGGCATCGTGGCCTACCCGTCCATGGATGCCGCGATCGGCGATGATTTCGACATCGCGATCGGCCAGCAACAGATAGATCAGCACGCCATTGTTGTGTTCCGTATCCCAGACCTTCAGCGCTGAAAACACGTCCAGCGCGCGCTCGCGCGCGGACCTGCCGCGCAGAAGCGACGCCGTATCCAGGGCAGGCTCGACCGCGAAGCGAATCTGGCCGCCGTGCCGTGCTTCGCATTGCGCAATGGCCTGTCCGATGCGCGCCAGCGCCGCCGGCGCAAACAAGCGCCGTACGCGCCAGTGCGACGACATCAGATGACGAAGCAGGCGCGACGGGCTCATCTCACCAGCGTCCGGACGCACCGCCGCCCCCGAACCCGCCACCGCCTCCGCTGAAGCCACCACCCCCTCCACTGAAGCCGCCCCCACCGCCGAATCCGCCACCGCCCAACCTCCCGGGCAGGCCGCCCCCGCCGAATAGCGTCACCACGAACGCGATGGCGCCGACCAGCAGCGCAACCAGCATTGGCGCGACAATCAGCCAGGCCAGGAATCCGATTCCGGCGCCGACGACCAGCGCGGCGGGAAGCCGCCCAAGCAGCCCGCGCAGCAGGCCGCCGAACGCCAGCGTCGCAACGATGAACAACACGAAATAGGATTCGATCGAACGCGCATCGCCGCGGCCGGCATTCGACTGGCTCACTTCGGGCAAAGGCTCACCGTCGATGACCTTGATCATGCGGTCGATGCCGGCGCTCAGCCCTTCGTAGAAATGGCCTTCGCGGAATCCGGGAATGAAAACCTCATCGATCAGGCGTCTGGCCACGGCGTCGGGTATGGCGCCCTCCAGGCCGTAGCCGACTTCAAGGCGCATGACGCGATCCGACTTCGCCACGACGACGAGGATACCGTCGTTCACGCCCTTGCGGCCGATCTTCCAGACGTCCGCGGCGCGGATGCTGTAGGACTCGATTGGCTCCGGAAACGTCGTGCCGACGATCAATACGGCGATCTGGCTGCCTTTGCGCTGTTCGAACGCCTGCAAATTTGCTTCAAGCGAGCGCGTCTCCTCCGCGGTCAGGGTACCGGTTTCATCCACCACCCGGCCGGTCAACGCAGGGATCGGCCGATCATCGGCCAGGGCACACAGACTGACGAGCAGCAGCGCCGCGACCGCAGCGGTTCGCGCGAGGAAGGTCATGCGCATATTACTTCTGCGCCGGCGCAGGAACGGGCTCGGGCTTCGAGAAATCCACCGCGGGCGGCTTCGATATGGCCTGCTCGTTCTCCACGGTGAACGAAGGCTTCACCTTGTGCCCGAACACCATGGCGGTCAGGTTGCTCGGAAAGGAGCGCACCGTGACGTTATATTCCTGCACCGCGCGGATGTAGCGCTGGCGCGCCACCGTGATGCGGTTTTCCGTGCCCTCGAGTTGGGCTTGCAGGTCGCGGAAGTTGGCATCCGACTTCAGCTGCGGATAATTCTCGACAACCACCAGCAGGCGTGACAAGGCCGAAGTCATTTCGCCTTGTGCGGCAACGAATTTGGAGAACGCCGCCGGGTCGTTCACCAGCTCGGGCGTGGCCTGAATGCCGCCCACCTTGGCACGCGCATTGGTCACGCCCAGAAGAATGTCCTTCTCCTGCGCCGCGAAACCCTTGACCGTATTCACCAGGTTGGGCACCAGATCGGCGCGCCGCTGATACTGGTTAATCACTTCCCCCCAGGCCGCCTTGATGCTTTCGTCCTGGGACTGCAGCGTGTTGTAGCCACATCCGCCGAGACCGAACACCGTCAGAATCAGCAACCACAGCGCGACGATTCGTTTCATGACTTTCTCCTGAAGAAGACTGCGAACCTCAATTGGGGCCTGCCTGCTGTTGTTTCAATGCCTGCATGGTCTCGACCGCGAAACACAGGTCCTCCCACGACTTGGATTTGTCGACGAGATTGCGCAGCAGATAGGCCGGATGATAAGTCACGATCAGCGGCGTGCTGCGAACCTGGTGAACGCGCCCGCGCAGGCTCGCCAGCGTCGCCTCGAGGCCGAGCAGGTTCTGCGCCGCCACCTTGCCGAGCGCGACAATCAGGCGCGGACCAATGAGCTCGATCTGGCGGGTGAGGTAAGGCTCGCAGGCGCGCGCATCCGCCGGCTCGGGTGTGCGATTGCCGGGAGGTCGGCACTTCACGACATTGGCGATATAGACATTGTTGCCGCGCTTCAACGCGATCGCGGCCAGCATGTTGTCGAGCAGCTTGCCGGCCTGGCCAACGAAAGGTTCGCCACGCTCATCTTCCTCGGCGCCTGGGCCTTCGCCGACGAACAGCCACTCTGCCTTCTCGTCGCCGACCCCGACTACGGCCTGCTTGCGCGTCTTGTGGAGCGCGCAGGCGGTGCACCTGGAAGCAGAAGCCTTCAATTGTGGCCAGTCCATCGCGTGAATTTGCGCCGCGCGATCGAGATCCGCCACGAGTGCCGATCCTCCAGCCGGCGGACTTTGAACCGGCATGGACTCAGCCGTTGCCGCAGAGTCAGCCACAACGGCGTGCTCCGGACTGGAACCATGGCGCCGCAGCCAAATGGGCAACAACCCCAACTCCTTCAGTACCAGTGCCCGGCGGCTCACAGGGCAATGCCCATGAGGATCGCATCCTCGCGCCCGCGCCCCGACGGGTAGTATCCGCGCCGGAGTGTGATCTCCCGGAAGCCATACTCGGCATACAGACGGCGTGCCGCCACATTCGTCGGCCGCACTTCCAGAAGCATCTGCGCCGCGTCGCTGCCGCGCGCGATGTGCACGAAATGCTCGAGCAGCATGCGGCCAAAGCCGCGGCGCTGCCAATCCGTTGCCACGCTCAGATTGAGCAGATGCGCTTCGCGCACGCCGATCATGAGTACGCCGTAGCCGGCCAGCACGCCGCCGCATTCCACCACCCAGCAGCTGTAGCCGACCGTAAGCGAGTCGTCGAAGTTGCCGCGCGTCCACGGATGGGAATAAAGGGCCGGCTCGATCGCCATGACCCGATCGAGGTCGATGGCCTGCATGGGCCGGAATTCAGGCAGTTTGTCGAGTTGGGCGCTCATCGCTGCTCGTGCATTTTAAGCGCGACCTTGTCGCGCACATAAATCGGCGCCGCCTGCTCCGCCGGCAGGCCGCCCCCCGCTGCCAGCACCGGTGCCGCCAGCCGTGCGATCGAACGCGCATGCGGATGGAGTTCGGCCGCGATGCCTTCGAGCTGCCGGCCATAGCGTTTTGCCAGTGCGTCAGCGTAAACCGCAAAACCGCTTCCGCAACCGAGCCAGCCATCGCCTTCGAGCATGGGCGCCGATTGCGCAGGGCCTACGCCGGGCGCGGCGATTTCCGTCCAATGCCCGCCGTCGCGCCGATAGGCGGCATGATAGATCTCACCCATGCGCGCATCGAGGCAGGCGATCACCTTGGGCGCATCGGCTTCCTGCGCCAACGCGGCCAGCGTCCCGACCGGAACCACACGCAGCCCCGCCCCAAAGGCCAGGCCTTGCGCCACGCCGCATGCGATTCTCAGTCCGGTAAAGGATCCCGGTCCGGCGCCGAAAGCAATGCCGTCGAGTTGTGCAAGCGTAAGTCCGGAAGCAACCAGCAAGTCCTCGATCATCGGCAGGACCAGCTCGGAATGCCGCTGGACGGCGTGCTCTTCGCGAAGCGTGAGCACGCCGTCGCGCAACAGCGCGACGGAGCAGTATTCCGTGGAGGTATCGAGGGCGAGAAGGTTCAATCCAAATCCACTGCGGCCGGAGCGCAAATACACCAAGACCAAACCAGCAATATTGTCGCGCCACGGGATTTTAGCCGAACCGGGCGGCGCACGTTAGTTAGTTATAATCGGGGTCAGCCGTGCCCGACTCGCGATAATTCGTTAACAGCGCGACCGGCCTTCGCTTAGTCCATAACGATAACGATCTACCGGGAGGATCCATCATGACTCGCACCGTGCGCCGTTTAGGCGCAATCGCCGCACAGTTCACCGCTTTGTTCGGCGTCCATTCAGCGTCAGCCCAGGATGCGCCATTGCGCATCGGCGTGATCACTTTTTTGTCGGGCCCGGCCGCCGGTCCGTTCGGGGTTCAAGCGTCCATGACGATTCCGTGAAATGGATTTATCTGTTAAAGGCAAGCGCGTCCTGATCACCGCCGGCGCCGGTGGCATCGGTCGCGCGATGACCGACGTGTTCTGCCAAGCCGGCGCCCGCGTGCACATCTGCGACGTGGCTCAGGGGGCAATCGACGCGACGCTAAAGGCTTTCCCCGGCGTGAGCGCTTCGTTCGCCGACGTGTCGAAGCTCAGGGAAGTCGACCGGTTGTTCGCCGACGTGAAGAAGCACCTCGGCGGCCTGGACTGCCTGATCAACAATGCCGGCATTGCGGGGCCTACCGGCAAGGTCGAGGACATTCCAGTCGAGGAATGGGAGCGCTGCATCGCGGTGGACCTGAACGGCATGTTCTACTGCACACGACTGGCCATGCCGCTGATCAAGGCCGCCGGCGGCGGATCGATCATCAACCTGTCCTCCGCGGCCGGGCGGCTTGCCTTTCCGTTCCGCACCCCCTACTCCGCCGCCAAATGGGGCGTGGTCGGATTCAGCAAGAGCCTGTCGATGGAGGTCGGTCCCGACAACATCCGCGTCAATGCCATCCAGCCCGGCGTGGTCGAAGGCGAGCGCATCGATCGCGTGATTGATGCCAAAGCCAGAGCGGTGGGCATCAGCTTCGAAGAACAGAAAAAGATATCGCTGGAGCGGGTGTCGATGCGGCGCATGGTCAGCCCCTACGACATCGCCAACATGGCGTTGTACCTGGCCAGCGATATCGGCCGGAACATCACCGGCCAGGCAATCTCCGTCTGCGCCGGAGTGGAAATGCTTGGCTAGGGATTAGGTCAACATCTCACCGCAGAGGCGCGGAGGCGCAGAGGAAACGCAGAGAAGGACAATAGAATTGTGTTTGCCGAACTCCGGATGATATTGACGCATCGATCCACATGGCCAACGTGAATTTTCTTTCGTGCTCCTCTGCG
>JANOGH010000318.1:0-10949 GCA_031414075.1 Betaproteobacteria bacterium
TCGATGTCGATCTGTTCAACAAGCCGGAAGACCTGGCGGTGATGAATCCGTACAACCGTACCCCGGTGCTGGTCGAACGCGATCTGATTCTCTACGAATCCAACATCATCAACGAATACATCGATGATCGCTTCCCGCACCCGCAACTGATGCCGGCCGATCCGGTGATGAGGGCGCGCGCGCGCCTGTTCCTGTTCCGCTTCGAAAACGAACTGCTCTCCAATATCGATGCGATCGACAGCGGCACGCAGAAGCAGGCCGAGAAGGCCCGTCTGGCCATCCGCGACAACCTGACGCAGATTGCCCCGGTGTTCGTGAAACAGAAGTACATGCTCGGCGAGGAATTTTCGATGCTCGATGTGGCCATCGCGCCGCTGTTGTGGCGCCTGGATTTCTACGGCATCCAGGTGCCGAAGCAGGCGGCGCCGCTGATGAAGTATGCCGAGAGATTGTTCAGCCGCCCGGCTTTCATCGAAGCACTCACGGCTTCGGAGAAAGTGATGCGCAAGTGAAGGAGGCATCCACCACGCCGTATCTGATCCGCGCGATCTTCGAGTGGTGTTGTGACAACGGCCTCACGCCGTACATTGCCGTCAAGGTCGACGAGACGACGAAGGTGCCGATGGAGTACGTCAAGAACGGCGAAATCGTTCTCAACGTCAGTCCGAACGCCACCCGCAATCTGAAGATCGGCAACGATCTGTTGCAATTCTCCGCCCGGTTCGCCGGCGTCTCGCGTGAAATTTCCGTGCCGATCATTACCATCGGTGGCATCTTTGCCAAGGAGAGCGGCCAGGGTCTTTCATTTCAGACCTCGCCTTTGCTGCCTGCGCAGATGGCTGCGCCGATGAAAACGGATGTTGTCCCGCCCAACGATGATCATCCGGCGCCCCCGTCAGGCGGCCGGCCACGCCTTCAGGTCATCAAGTAATCCCGCGTTACCAGGGGGCGGCTTATAATTTCGCGCAAGCCGGCATAGCTCAGTTGGTAGAGCAGTTGATTTGTAATCAAAAGGTCGCGGGTTCGATTCCTGCTGTCGGCACCACAGATTATTCTCCCCTCATCTTCAGGCGCGCTGCAATGCCGGGCGCGACAACGAAATGCTCAGAACGATAATTGTGATTGGGTTGACGATGCTTGCCGCCGGAGTCCTGGCGCAAACCAGCGATGCGCCGCTTCCGCTCGAGGTGGCTCAGCAACGCGCGCGGTTTGCGCGAGAACAGATGATCACGGCGCAGAGCAAGGCCCAGTCGGCCGAGAAAAAGGACAAAGCGGCGCAAGAAAGGATCGAGGAAGCAAGGGCCCGGGCAGAAAAGACCGCGGCCCAGGCAGAACAGACTGCGAAGGAGCTTAAGGATGCGCAGGCGGAATTCGCCAAGGCGCGCGAGCGCCATGATCAG
Organism: Betaproteobacteria bacterium; assembly: GCA_031414075.1. Lineage (GTDB taxonomy): Bacteria > Pseudomonadota > Gammaproteobacteria > Burkholderiales > JACQAP01 > JACQAP01. The sequence continues at coordinate 1,401 of JANOGH010000318.1, forward strand.
GCTTACAAGGACCTCAAGCGCGCCCACGACGCCGTTCAGGAATCGAAGAAGCAGCAGTAAGCGATGAAAATTCACGAATACCAGGCGAAGGAAATCCTCAGGAACTACGGCGTCACCACGCCTCGCGGTGTGGCTTGTTTCAACGTCGACGATGCGGTGGCCGCGACCAACAAACTCGGCGGCAAGGGTTGGGTGGTGAAGGCCCAGATTCACGCCGGCGGGCGCGGCAAGGGCGGCGGGGTCAAAGTCGCCAGGTCCGTCGATGAAGTGCGCGAGTGGGCGGCCAAAATCCTCGGCATGCAGCTCAAGACCCACCAAACCGGACCCGAAGGCCAGAAGGTGCGACGCTTGCTGATCGAAGAGGGCGCCGATATCCGCAAGGAGTTGTACATCGGCCTGGTGGTTGACCGCGGCACGCAGGAGGTCTGCGTGATGGCTTCCCCGGAAGGTGGCATGGACATCGAAGAGGTCGCCGCACACACACCGGAGAAAATTCACAAGGTTTTTGTGGACCCGCAGAAAGGCCTGACCGACGCGCAAGCCGACGACCTGGCTCGCAAGATCGGCATTCCGGACGCCAGTGCGCCGAAGGCGCGCGTAATATTGAAGAGCCTGTACCAAGCGTTCTGGGAAACCGACGCTACGCTCGTGGAAATCAATCCGCTGATTCTCACCGGCAACGGTGACGTGGTTGCGCTCGATGCGAAGATGAATTTCGATGACAACGCGCTCTACCGGCACGAAGACATCGTCGCCATGCGCGATCTTGACGAAGAGGATCCAGCCGAGATCGAGGCATCCAGGCACGGCCTGTCCTATATTTCACTCGACGGCAACATCGGCTGCATGGTCAACGGCGCGGGCCTGGCGATGGCAACCATGGACACCATCAAGCTGTTCGGCGGCGAGCCGGCCAATTTTCTCGATGTGGGGGGCGGAGCAACCACCGATAAAGTCACCGAGGCGTTCAAGCTGATGCTGCGCAATCCGAATCTGCGCGCCATCCTGGTCAACATTTTCGGGGGCATCATGCAGTGCGACGTGATTGCCACCGGCGTGGTCGAAGCGGCCAGGCAGGTCAAGCTCGGCGTTCCGCTGGTGGTGCGCATGAAAGGCACCAACGAAGATCTCGGCAAAAAAATCCTCGCCGAATCCGGCTTGCCGATCATCCAGGCCGGCAATATGGCGGAGGCTGCGGAAAAGGTCGTGTCCGCGGCAAAGGGAGCACGCTGATGGCCATCCTCGTCGACAGGAATACCAGGGTCATGACCCAGGGCATCACCGGCAAGACCGGCCAGTTTCACACCCGCGCCTGCCGCGACTACGCCAACGGAAAAAATTGTTTTGTCGCCGGCGTTCACCCGACCAAGGCCGGTCAGGATTTCGAGGGCATTCCGATTTTCGCCTCGGTGCGCGAGGCAAAGCAGCACACCGGCGCCAGTGCCTCGGTCATCTACGTTCCGCCACCCGGCGCGGCCGCCGCGATCTGGGAGGCTGTCGAAGCCGATCTGGACCTGGTGATCTGCATCACGGAAGGCATCCCGGTGCGCGACATGATCGAAGTGCGCGATCGCATGCGCAAGCAGAACCGGAAAACTTTGCTGCTCGGTCCGAATTGTCCCGGCGCCATCACGCCCGATGAAATCAAGATCGGCATCATGCCCGGGCACATCCACCGCAAAGGCCCGATCGGTGTGGTCTCGCGTTCCGGCACGCTGACTTACGAGGCGGTCGGCCAGCTCACCGAAATCGGCCTCGGACAATCCTCCGCTGTCGGCATCGGCGGCGATCCGGTGAACGGACTCAAGCATATCGACATACTGAAGCTGTTCAATGACGATCCGGCCACCGAGGCAGTGATCATGATCGGCGAGATTGGCGGCAGCGACGAAGAAGACGCCGCCGTTTGGGCCAAACAGCACATGAAAAAACCGGTGGTCGGATTCATCGCCGGGGTCACCGCTCCGCCAGGAAAACGCATGGGTCACGCCGGAGCTATCATTTCCGGGGGTAAGGGAACTGCAGTCGAGAAGCTGGCGATCATGGAGCAGTGCGGCATCAAGGTGACCAGAAATCCCGCGGAGATGGGCAAGCTGCTCAAGTCCGTCCTGTGCTGATGCTGCAGGGACTCCGGTAGCGCGAATATGGACATCAGCAGCCCGCAGTTCTGGATAGCTGTCGCCCAGATCGTGTTGATCGACATTCTGTTGTCGGGAGACAACGCGGTGGTGATCGCTCTGGCCTGCCGCAACCTGCCGGAAAGGCAGCGCAAGCTGGGCATCTTCTGGGGCGTAGGCGGCGCGATCCTGCTACGGATCACGCTGACTTTCTTTGCCGTCACTCTGCTGTCCGTTCCTTACCTGAAGATTATCGGCGCGGCGCTGCTGCTGTGGATCGGCGTCAAGTTGGTGCAGCCCCAGGATGACGGAGGCGGTCACGAGATCAAGGCGGCGGGGAACTTGATGGCCGCGATCCGGACTATCATCATCGCCGACCTGGTGATGAGCCTGGACAACGTGATCGCGGTCGCGGCGGCGGCGCGCGACAGCCTGTTCCTGCTGATCTTCGGCCTCGCCCTGAGTATTCCGCTGATGGTATGGGCCAGCCAGCTGATCCTGCGGCTGATGGATCGCTTCCCCTCGATCATTCTGCTGGGCGGTGCGTTGCTCGGCTGGGTCGGCCTGTCGATGGCCGTGCATGATCCGGTCGTCAAGGACTGGGTCGCCGCGCAAGCGCCCTGGCTCAACTACGCCGCGCCGGCCGCCGGTGCGCTTCTGGTCGTGATGGTTGGTAAGCTGTTGGCGCGTGGCCGCCTGTCCACGCCGGCGGCGCAAATCGTCGATCTGGCCAGGGAGGATCGGCAGCCCGCTTCGTCGCAAGAGAAGGAAAAAACATGAACATCCTGCTGCCGGTGGACGGTTCGGAGAACTCGCTGCACGCGGTGCGTCAGGTCATCGCGATGAAAGACCTGCATCGCGATCCAATCTCGGTGCATCTGCTGAACGTGCAGGCGCAGGTAATATCGGGCGCGGTGAAGATGTTCATCAGCCAGCAGCAGCTCAACGATTACTACCGGGAGGAAGGCATGAAGGCGCTGGCGGCGGCGCGAACGCTGCTGGACCAGGCCGGCATCGACTATCAGCACCACATTGGCGTGGGTGAGGCCGCGGCCACCATCGACAGCTACGTCAGGGATAAACGCTGCCAGCAGATCGTGATGGGAAGCCGCGGCGGCGGTGGACTCACCCATGTCTTGCTCGGCTCCACCGCGACACGGGTCGTTCAACTCGCCGACGTTCCGGTATTGCTGGTCAAGTAACTTTCTTTTCCTGGCGGGCAGCCGCGATCAACGCGGCCAGGCATGACCTGCAATAGCATCCCTTTGCCGACGGCGGCAGCGGCATCACCGCTGGAAATTCGATGCTGCACCAGCATGGCTGGTCCTGTCCCATGCCGCACTCGAATGCGGCTCCGCAAGCGGAACAGCGTTTCTGCGATTTGGATGGCAGTGGTTCGTTCATGTCCCGGGCCTGCTCCCCTCAACGTGGCGAGGGCACTTTCATTCCCCGTTGCACGGCCGGCCGCGCGCCGATGGCATCGTACCAGCGCTTGACGTTGGAGAAGTCCGCCAGCTCCACCTTGTGCCATTCATGACGGGCCACCCACGGATACGTTGCAATGTCCGCCACGGAGTATTCCGCAGCCAGCCAGTCGCGACCGCCCAGATGCCGGTCCAACACTGCGTAGAGTCGACGGGTTTCCTTGCCATAGCGCTCGATCGCGTATTCCACCCGTTCCGGCGCGGCGCGCAGGAAGTGATGTACCTGACCGAACATCGGGCCGACGCCCCCCATCTGGAACATCAGCCACTGGATGGCTTCGAAGCGCTCGGATTTTTTCTGCGGCAAAAAACGCCCTGACTTGTCCGCCAGATACAACAGGATCGCGCCGGATTCGAACAGGGAAAAAGGTCTGCCCTCGGGACCCTCGCTGTCCATGATCGCGGGAATCTTGCTGTTCGGGCTGATGGCGACGAAGGCGGTTTTGAACTGATCGCCTTTGCCGATATCGATCGCATGCACGTTATAGGGCAGCGCAAGTTCCTCCAGCATGATGGAGACCTTGCGGCCGTTCGGTGTGCTCCACGTATACAAGTCGATCAACGACATCTCCTGAAGAAGATTTATCGTAAGGACCGTGAATTCTAATCGAACGCAGGAAGCGCGCCGGCATAATCGGGCACCGGTTCGGACGCAGAAACCTGTGGTGGAGAAATCACTTTGCTGAAATGGCTGTTGACGCTGGTGATTTTCTGGATGCTCAGATAAAAAAACGGACAGGCAAGCCTGTCCGCTTGTTCTTACCCGGCGCGCACAAATTACTTCTTCGGGTGTTGACGCCAATCAGAAAGAGCCTTGGATACGGCTTCCAGTCGTGCCTCCTCGATGGCGGCGCGGATCCGACCGGGATCGCCGTTTACCTTTTGCGCGATGTCGCCCGCATCGACCGCCCTGGCGGCCGCCGCGACTGCACGCAACAAGTCTGCCTGCGGATAGGCGCGGGTTTCGAGCCCGCTGCGGCCGCGATAGTCGCAACTGCAGGCGGCCAGCAATTCCTCGAAACGGTCGGGCTTGCGATAGACATCTGCCGCCGATAACAATTTGAGTACGGTTATGGGCCGCAGCTCCTGCGCGCGATGCACGTCCGAGTGATACCGCGCTGCCAGCACCGCCAGATCGCGACATTCGCCCGGAACGCGCAACCGTTCGCACAGCCGCTCGACCAGATCGACGCTCTTGTGCTCATGGCCGTGGTGTGTCGGCCAATGCTCCTTCGCCGTAAGCGCTTTTCCCAAATCGTGAGTCAGCGCGGCAAACCGCACCGTCAGCGGGTAGTTCTGCGCCCCGGCGTAGTCCAAGACCAGCAGAATATGCAGGCCTGTATCCACCTCCGGGTGGGGCTGCGCCGGCTGCGGCACGCCGAACAAGGCGTCCACCTCCGGCAGGATGCGCTGCAGTGCTCCGCAATCGCGCAGCGCCAGCAACACCTGGGAGGGTTTGCCTTCCATGAGCCCGCGCGACAACTCCTGCCAGACGCGCTCCGGTACGAGGTGGTCGACCTCGCCGTTGCGCACCATCTCGCGCATGAGCTCCAGCGTTTCCGGCGCTATCGTGAAGCCGAAGCGGGAGGCGAAGCGAGCCACCCGCAGCACGCGTACCGGATCTTCCACGAATGCCGGGCTGACATGGCGCAGGATGCCGGCTTTCAGATCGGCAACACCATGATGCGGATCGATGATAGACCCGCTGTCGTCACGAGCGATCGCGTTGATGGTGAGGTCCCGGCGCGCCAGATCCTGCTCGAGGGTGACCTCGGGGGCGGCGTAAATCTCGAAACCCTTGTAACCGCGCGCCGTCTTTCTCTCGGTGCGGGCGAGCGCGTACTCCTCGTGCGTTTGCGGATGCAGGAATACGGGGAAATCCCTGCCCACCGGGCGATAGCCCAGTTGCTCCATCTGCTCCGGGGTGGCACCGACTACGACGTAATCCTGGTCAGCCACCGGCCGGCCGAGCAGTCGGTCGCGCACTGCCCCTCCAACCGCGTAGATCTTCACGCTTCGTATTGTGGATTGACTTCGGTTTCGGCGTGGGCGCCGGCAATCCACTCCTGCATTGCCGGTAACGCGTGAATCGAAGCGGCGTATTCCGCGGCTTTGCCAGCAAGGGTTACGCCGTAAGTGCGCAGCCGCGATACCACCGGCGCATACATCGCGTCGGCAATGGAAAAAGCGCCGAATAGAAACGCGCCGCGCGCGCCAAAACGCCTGCGGCAATCATTCCAGATGGCCTCGATCCGCGCGACTTCGGCGAGGACCTCGGCTGTCCGGGTCCGACCGGTTATTTCGCGGCGTACGTTCATCGGCATCTGCGCGCGAAGGTTGGTGAATCCGGAATGCATCTCCGCGCTGACTGAGCGCGCGCAGGCACGCGCAGCAATCTCCGGCGGCCAAAGCCTTTTTTCGGGATACTTCTCGGCAAGGTATTCGCAAATCGCCAGCGAATCCCAGATCGTCAGGTCGCCGTCCTTGAGCACCGGCACTTTACCTGTGGCGGAGACCTGCAGGATCTTCTGTTTGGCGCCCTCCTCGTACAGCGACAGCCGGATCTCCTCGAAGGCGATACCGGCATGCTTCATCAGGAGCCAGGGACGCAGCGACCATGACGAGTACGCTTTGTTGCCGATTACCAGAACGAGGTTGGGCATCAGAATTCCCGAAAATCAGAGCGTAATCCTAACGACGGGCGCGAAATCGGAACCAGCGGTAGCGCGCCCGCGGTGTGTTGTCCAGGAGATACAAGGGCACCACGGCTTCAAGTGCTGACGGGCGGAAGTCGAAGACGTCGGGAAACGCGCAGTTGCAGATGCTGTCGAGCTTCATCGAATAATAATTGTCACGCGACATCAGCTTCACCGGCAGCCATTCCATCAACCAGGCCTGCAGAAAAGACATCGGATCGTTCAGCGGCAGGATCGGCCGCTCTATCTGCAGCAGCTTGCAGACGTATTCCATCAGTTCCTGCAGCGTATAGACCGCAGGCCCGCACAGGTCGAAGCTCTGGTCGTAAGTCCGCGATAGTTCCAGACTCTCGACCACGGCGCGCGCCACATCTTCGACATACACCGGCTGGAAACGCGCTTTCGGGCAGGCCAGCGCAATGACCGGCAGCGCGTGAGCCAGGCGAGCGAACAGGTTCAGGAAACGGTCTTCGCGGCCGAAGACCACCGACGGGCGGAAGATGGTGGTGCGCATCCCGCTCGCCTGCGCGATGCGGATCTGCTGTTCGCCGCCGGCTTTGGAGCGCAGGTACTCGCTGGGTGCATCGTGCGCCGATTTCAGCGCCGACACATGCAGCAGGCGCCGCACGCCGCGCTCGCGGCAGGCATCGACGATCTTGCGCGGCAATTCGGTATGTACGTATGCGAATTCGCCAGCCCGGCCTTCGTGCAGGATGCCGGCCAGGCTGACTACGGCGTCAGTTCCGGCAACCAGGTTCGCCAGCGTCGCCGGATCGTGCACGTCGGCGTTCACCACGTCCACGGTGGGAAGCACGATCAGTGCCTTGGCGCGTTCGCGGCGCCGCGTCGGCACACACACGCTTATTCCGCGCGCAGCAAGCTGCTGCACGACGTGACTGCCGACAAATCCGGCACCGCCGATGACGCAAACCGATCTGACTTTCATGGTTCCGATGCGAACCCAGACAGCGGCGTGTCACCGCGGACAGGGAATTATAAGGCGCGCGCCACTCAATTGTTTTGCGTCGACTTGGCCGGCACGACGCCGAGCCTGTTGCGCAGGCTCAGGTCGGTCTGGTGGAACAGCCGGGCGTAGTAGAGTGTGTTGTTCATCACTTTCTTGACGTACTCGCGTGTCTCGGCGAACGGAATGGTCTCGATGTAAATGGCCCCTTCCAGTGGACGACTGGCGGCCCAGTCGCGCGCGCGGCGCGGGCCGGCATTGTAGCCGGCCGATGCGAGCACAACGTGATTGTCGACGGAATCGAGCACCTGGCGCAGATAATAGGTGCCCAATCCAATATTGGTGTCGACCGCTTCAGTCAATGTCCGGTGATGGCCGTTCAGGCCCAACCGCTTGGCCACCCAGCGCGCCGTGGCCGGCATCAACTGCATCAGCCCGCTGGCCCCTGCGGACGAGCGCGCGGTTTGCACGAAGCGGCTTTCCTGACGTACCAGTCCGTATACCCAGGCCTCGTCGAGCCCGACCTGCTGCGCGTAGTCCTGCACCAGCTTGCGGTAGGGCGCCGGGTAGCGCAGGGCGAAGTCGTGGAGCAGCACCGTGCGTTCGGCCGTCTCGATCGCGCGCTCGTACCAGTCGTTGCGCACAGCCAGCACCGCGGCGGACAGCAACTGCTTGTCGTCGAAATCCCTGATCGACCATTGCCACTCGAGCGCGCCCTCGTAGCGCAGACCGGCCTGGTACAGCGCCAGCGCGCGCTGGATTCCTAAGTCGACGGACATGGCGTCCACTTCATCGCTGGACGGATGATAGGTCTGTGGCGCCGAGCTGATCGACGTGCCGAGATCCTCCGCGGCGAGCTGGCCGTAGAAGTTGAATTCGTTGGATAGCGGTGCCAGCAGCACATTGGCCTCCGCCGGTCGACCGAGCGCCGCCAATGCGCGCGCGCGCCAGTATCGCCATTGCGGACGCAAGCGCTCGGCGCTCGACAGGGCGTCAACGGCCGCCAGCGTTTCGTTCCAATTGCCGGCACGCAAGGCGGCGCGCCCATACCAGGATAGCTGGCGGTCGTTCATGCCGTTGCCGGCATTCCTGAACCATGCCAGGGCACCGGGGTGCAGACCGCGCGAGGCTACCGAGGCAATCTGCGCCCAGGCGTATTCGCGCTCTTCTTCGGGCAGTTTTTCGGCGATCTGGCTCAGCCGGTTGGCGGCGATTTCGGGCCAGGACTCCGCCATTTTATAAAGCGCGTAGACCGCCAGTTCGCGCTGGCCGCGCGAATTCAGCAGCAGGGGGGTTTTATCGAGATAGCGCTGCGGGCGCTTCGATATCAATTCCAGACTCTTTGCCTCGGGCCGCTCGCCCGCAGGCAGGTACACCAGCAGCATTTTCGCGCTGGTGAGATTGCCGTTTTCCAGGGCCAGGCGCACGCGGCTCCAACTGTCCTCGGGCGTAAGAATCTGCTTGTCGAACATCGCTTTGAAGATTGGCAGGCAACTTTCCGGCAGGACCTGTGGGGTGAACCACAATGGCCGGGCCTGGCTCAGTACGCCGGACTCCCCGCGCGCCATTCTGGCTTGCGAGGCGAAGCAGGCGAGCTCGGTGTCGGCCGTGCCGAGCTTCGGATATTCGTGCAGGAAGCCGGGCCAGTCGCTATTCCTGGCCAGTTGCCGCAGCCAGTCGCCACGCAGACGATCGGCGACCAGGCTGTTTTCGTGGCGCGTAAGGAAGTTCCGTACATCGCCGGCGGGCGTATCGGCGAGCCGGGACCGCAACTGCCAATAGCGGACATAAGGCGTCAGGGCATAGTCGTCGTCGAGTTTCGACGCGCGCTCGTCGAGCTTGGCGATGTCGCCGCGCTGGAACGCGTCCCTGGCCTCGAGGAAGAGGTCGTCCTGCGACGCTGCGAATGCGCTGCAGGACGCCAACAAAAGCAGCAGGTAGGTGGTTTTCAACGGAGTCCGGTGAACACGGGGCAAGGCGCGAAGTTACAGTCGTCATTATAGGCGCGCAGCGTTGCCGCGGGGGATGAAACGAGCGCCTTGCGGGGAGAGCGGCTTAGGACAGGAACAGGGAATTCGCCGGATTGCGGGTCTCGTCCCAGCTTGCGTAACCGAGTTGCGCCAGGAAGCGCCGGAATGCAGGCTTGTCACGCGGCGGCACCTGCATGCCGATCAGCACGCGTCCGAAGTCGGCCCCGTGGTTGCGGTAATGGAACAGCGTGATGTTCCAGTCGTGGCCCATGGTCTTGAGGAAGTTCATCAACGCACCGGGTCGCTCCGGAAATTCGA
>JANOGH010000319.1:0-4332 GCA_031414075.1 Betaproteobacteria bacterium
GTCGTTCACCAGCTTCGCCGCCTCTTCTTCGACCAGCAGCTTTATCGCCTCGCGGATCTTGAGCTTGCGCGTCTTGCGCCTGGCGGTTCCGAGGTTCTGGAACATGCCCTGGATCTGCGACGTCAGATCCTCCATGCCGGGCGGCGCCAGGATTTCCATCTGTGCCTGCGCCGCCACGACGTCGATTTCTATTTCCTTGTCGTCGAGCTCGCCTTCGCGCAGCCGCTTGCGGAATTTCTGCCGCGTCGCATTGTCGCCTTCCTGCTGCTCGGGCTGAAAACCGATATCTCTCGCGGCCGGCAGCAAGGTGTCGAGGATGCGTTCCTCGGCGAGATCTTCGGCGCGGTGCCGCACCTTGCGGGTTTCCTGTTCGCGGGCCTGCTTGATCGCGGTTTCCACCAGATCGCGCACAATGGAATCCACATCCTTGCCGACGTAGCCGACTTCCGTGAATTTCGTGGCCTCGACTTTGATGAACGGCGCCTCGGCAAGCCTGGCCAGCCGGCGCGCGATTTCTGTCTTGCCCACACCGGTGGGCCCGATCATCAGGATGTTCTTGGGCGTGATTTCCTGGCGCAGCGGCTCGGCAACCTGCTGCCGGCGCCAGCGATTGCGCAGCGCGATCGCAACCGCCTTCTTGGCGTCATCCTGGCCGACGATGTGTTTGTCCAGTTCGTGGACGATTTCCTGCGGAGTCATTGAGGACATAGCGAAAAGGTGAACAGTGATCGGTGAACAGCGAACAGTAGTCGGTGGAGGTGCGGCATAGTGGGTTTTCCGTTTGCCGTTCGCTGTTCACCGTTCACTCCAGCACCTCGATTACATGATTCTGATTGGTGTAGATGCAGATCTCGCCGGCGATGGTCAGGGCTTTCTTGACGATTTCCGGCGGCGGCAGATCGGTGTTTTCCAGCAAAGCGCGTGCGGCCGCTTGCGCATAGGCGCCGCCGCTGCCGATCGCGACCAGACCGAGTTCGGGCTCGACTACGTCGCCGTTGCCGGTGATGATCAGTGACGACTCATGATCCGCGACGGCCAGCATGGCCTCGAGCCGCCGCAGGATGCGGTCGGTACGCCAGTCTTTCGCCAGTTCGACCGCCGAGCGCAACAGATGTCCCTGGTGTTTTTCCAGTTTTGCCTCGAAACGTTCGAACAGCGTAAAGGCATCCGCGGTGCCACCGGCGAACCCGGCCAGAATGCGTTCGTGGAAAAGCCGCCGCACTTTGCGCGCGCTCGATTTGAGCACGATATTGCCAAAAGTGACCTGGCCGTCGCCGCCAAGGGCGACGGTTTTTCCGCGACGCACGGAAATGATGGTGGTGCCGTGAAAGTTTTCGCTCATGCCGAATTGCTGTTTTCTGGCGGTCGCATACCGGCTTATGTTGATCCGGGAGAAAAGCCCGGGCACGAAAATGCCCGGCCGACCCCGGTCAGATGCGCGATTGTACTGGAGAGTTCAAGTTGCCGGTCTGGCCTCGGTGCGCTCGAGGCTGGAAAACACGATGCCCGCAATCGCCATCGCCCAGACGATGATGGCGCCCGTCGGCCAGTCGAACAGGGTCGACGCAACGAGGCCGAACAGATAACCCAGCCCGCCCACGGCGTAAGCTTTGGCGAGCCGGAACCGGGTGGCGTTACGCGAAGCGAGCGCGGGAATGATCAGGCTGGAGAACACCAGATAGACGCCGACCATCTGTACAGAAGCGGTAACCGACAGGCCGAACAGCAGATAGAAGCCGACGCGGCCGAGGCGCTGGCGACCGATACCGAACCACGCGGCCAGAACCACGGCAGTCAGCACCGCGACGACGATGACTTGCGTGCGTCCGACCCAGAGAATCTGTCCGACCAGCATGTCTTTCAGGTACTCGCCGCCGTGCGGATTGCTGGCGAGCAGCAGGACGCCGAGCGTTGCGGCCAGAATGAACACCGTCCCGATGATTGCTTCCTGGATTTCGGGCCAGCGCTTCTCCGTCCAGGTCAGGAACAGCGCGCCGAGCAGGGCGGCCGCCAGTGCGGAAATCTGCACGGCGACGCCCTGTGCTTCCCAGCCGAAAAAATCGGCTGCAATCACGCCGACCCCGGCAATCTGCGCGATGGCAATGTCGATGAACACGATGCCCCGGTTCAGCACCTGTATCCCCAGCGGGGCATGCGTTGCGACAACCAGCAAACCCGCGATCAATGCGGGAAACAGAATGCTGATTTCGAAGTTGGCCATGTTATTTCTTCACCGCTTTGAGTCGTACGATCGTGTCGTCGAACAGCCCGAACAAATCCTTGGCGCCCGGCGTGCCGCCCACGGTATACGGCAGTTCCACAGCCGGAATCCCGGTTTTTTCCGACAGCGATGCCGCCGCCTTCGGGTCCTGATAGGCAGAACGGGAAATTACGTCCGCGGCGCCGCTCTTCAAGCGCCCGATCAACTCGGAAAGATGACCGGCACCCGGCGGAATGCCCGGCTTCGGTTCGATGTTCATGACCTCCACCAAACCCAGCCATTTGATCAGGTAGACCGAGTCCTTGTGATACGGCACGACGCGCAGGCCCTTAAGCGGCGCCGCATCCTTTTCCCATCGCGAGATCGCCTGTCCCCAGCGGCTCTGGAAGTCTTTGCCGCGCGACTCGTAATACGCGGCGTTCCCTGCATCGATTTGAACGAGACGTTGCGTGAGTACCAGCCCGACCTTGGCGATATTGCGCGGATCGAGTTGAATGTGCGGATTGCCTCCGGGATGCACATCCCCATCCGCACGATCCAGCCGGGTCGGGAACTCCAGCCTGTCCACGAACTCGGCAGCGGCGATGAAGCCCGGCTGTCCCGGCTGCACTTTCCGGTTTCCCGCGGTCTGCAGCAATACCGGCAGCCAGCCGATTTCAAGTTCTGCGCCGGTGCAAATTGCCAGATCGGCACTGCGCATGCGCGCGACCAGGCTCGGCCGCGCTTCGATGCGGTGCGGATCCTGCAACGCATTGGAAGCCTGGTAGACCGAGACCTTGTTGCCGCCGAGTTCTGTCGCGAGTGCCGCCCATTCCGGCAGGCAGGCGAAGATGTTGACGGTAGCGAAGGCCGGAGAGCACACAGCGCATAACGCCATGGCACCGGCGAATGTTGTCCATCTGTTCATGTTCAACTCCTTTCGTGTCGACTGCGCGGGTCGTGCGCAGGCCGTTTCGTTTGAGGTCGGAAGCCGGGTCAGAACTTGTGGGCGCCGTGCGCGCCGATGCTCATGATGTATTGCAGGAAGACTTGATTGTCCGTTTCGTTTAAGCGGGCCTCGTCGCGGGCGAACTGCAGCCGGAAGCGCGAAAACTCCGATGGCGAAAAATCGATCATCGCCGTGGTCCGCTTCGGATCGTTGCCGACAAGGCGCGGGAAATCGGCGGCAGTGAGTGCACCGCTGTTCACCAGGCCGATATCCGGATTGCCGCTGTTGAGTTCCTCGTAACGCAATCCCGCACGCCAGCGCGGCATGAACTGGTAGGCGCCTTGCATATACCAGCCTGACTGGGTTGAACGATAGGCGTCCGACAGATTCGCGCCGGTCGAGTCGAAGGCCAGACTGCCGTCTTCCTTGCGGCGCAGGTATTCGGCCTGGAACTTGAAGTTGCGATCGACGGTATTGCCGTTCGGTGCCCACTTCCAGACGAAATCCACGCCCCAGATCCTGCTGTCGCCGGTGAACGCATTGGTGACCGGCGTGCCGAGGGAATCGACGTCGTCGTAAGTGCGGTCCTGCGCCCGGGTGGCGCGATAGGACGCGCCGACGCGGTAGCTGTTGCTGATGCCGACATCGTCGCCCAGATGCGCGAAGACCATCCCGGAATTGACGCCGTTCTTGTTGCGTTCCGACCCTGGAAATGCCGAGCCCCTGCCGGTTTCGACGCCGAGCTCGACGAACAGAGGCGTCGGCGCCAGCCAGCGTGCCTGAATGCCGTCCTCGACGAGCTGGCCGCCGAAGAACGCCTGGTACACCAGCGGGGCATCGGTGAAATCCCAGGCGTGTGCGTGAATTTCGTTCAGATAACCAAACCCGGAGAGAAAGCGGCCGAACTTGACCGTGACGCCGGGGATCGAGCCGATGTTCCGCGCATAGGCCTCTTCGACGCTGACCTCGTTTTCGGGTGTTACCGCCAGGATGAAGACGCCGGAGAAATAGGGATCGACGTTCGCCGAAACGGTGAGTTCCGATTCGCCGAGACTGAAGCTACGGCTGCCGGGACCGATTTCATCGCCGCCGGGAATGAAGCCGCCGATCTGATACGTCGCCGGATCCTGCTGAAGATTGCTGTACCGGCCGTCGAGGATCAACAAGATCGCGGGATTGAAAG
>JANOGH010000320.1:0-5333 GCA_031414075.1 Betaproteobacteria bacterium
CGACTGCAATTTCGCCGATCCCCCGTACAACAGCGCATTGTTCAACGGCATGTACTACAACCCGGCTATTACGTATATACCGGCGGTTAACTATGACGCGACCAGTTATCCGAGCTACACCACCTGGACCGCGGTGAAGAACGACGCCTATGACATCCAGTTCACCGGCACCATCGACTTGACCGCCGCCTATCCGGATAACGTGTGGTGCAATACGGGCTCGCCATCGACCGCGAATCTCACCGCGCCTTTCACGAACCTCACTACCTGCCGCAGACCCATTCAGGGCGGCGTCTGGACGTATCCGAACGGGACTCACAACAGTCAGTTTTCCGCTGCCGGCACCCGGACTCCCTACTACTACACCATCAGCAGCTTGATGTGGTGTAGCACCGCGAACGCCAGTGGATTCGGCAACGGCACTTGCCAGGCGAAGAAAACGGCGACCTTCCAGTATCCGAAGTATGGAACCGGCAGTGACGGCTTCACGCGGACGGACATCGTTGTGGGTACGCCCACTTATCCGCGCGCCGCGTCACGCACCGACTGTTCCGGCGCAGTCGGGCCAACCGGCTGCACCTACGCGCAGGAGATGACGAACTTCGCCAACTGGTATGCCTACTATCGCACCCGCATGCAGATGATGAAAACGGCGGCGGGCCTGACCTTTAAGCAGGTCACCGACAGCTTTCGCGTCGGCTTGATCACCATCAATCCCGGCAGCCCGGTGGCGGCCGCGAAATATCTGCCCATGGCGGATTTCACCGCCGGTGCAGGCGGACAAAAGAATAGTTGGTACACGAAGTTCTACGCACAGGATCCGAGTTCTTCGACACCCTTGCGGGAAGCCCTGTCCCGGGTCGGTCGCTACTATGCCCACGTAACCACCGGCATCAACAACGGCATGAACGACGATCCGGTGCAGTACTCCTGTCAGCAAAACTTCACGATCATGTCGACCGACGGGTTCTGGAACGGCAACGCCGGTCAAAAAATTGACGCCAGCGCGATCGGGCATCAGGACTCAACCGTAGCAACGGCGCCGCGCCCGCTGCTCGACGGTTCGTTCCAGCTTACCAATGTGACGACGACCGATACCTTCAATCAGTCGATCTGCACCGCCAACGCCACCGTCTTTGGCGCCACACCTTGCGGCTGCGCGGCAAACTTCAAGCGCGTCAAGCAGCAGACCTCGTCCGCGATCAACACGGTGGTGTCGCGCGACGGCGTGACGTTAAGCACGACGCCAACCAGCAACACGACCTATCAGGACATCACGTCGTGCGACGCGATCGTGACCACGACGACAACGCCCTTCACGAACGTGCAGGAACAGAAAGTCGCCGGCACCACCACCACCACCTTCGGCACCGTCAATGGGGTGGCCGCCGGCGCGAACGCTGCGGGTACCTGCCCCACCATCGACTCCGCACGACTCAAGCGGCGTACGACGACGTACACCCAGACCGTTATTACGACCGGCGGCGTGCCGGGGGCACCCACTTTCAGCGGCACCACCTACGCATTTGCGGACGTCGGAGCGTGTGTCGCGGTCACGACGACACAGGTCTTTGCGGTTTCCGAAACCACGCAAAGAGTCGCTCCGGAAGGCAGCGGCGTGGCCACCGGTTTCAGCCCGGCAGCCAATGGTGTCAACAATAATACGACCTATTCCTGCTCCGGTACCGGCGTTCGGACAATTCTCTTGCAGCGGACAACGGGCTATAACAAGACAGTGGTAACCCCTCCTGGCACCATCACTTATAGCGGCAACACCAGTGGACCCACTTATGTTTTGACTAATCCCTGCGACACGTCCGCCAAGACGGCCACGAACACCATTACCCCGACGCTGACCTCGACCGTGGTTGTTGGCGGCCCGGTACCCGCGTTGCCGATAACCACCAACGGCGCCCCGTCTTCGACCTCGACGGGATCAACCATCACGTCTGCGAACTTCACCATTGCGCCCGTTAGCTCGGCCACGACCGCCGGACCGCAGGCGGCCGCCCCCGTCAACACTTCAACGTCCGGCCCGCTGGGCTATGCCGACACGCTGGCGGACGTCGCCCAGTACTACTACATCACCGACCTGCGCGCGCCGGGCTCGCTCGGGGCAGCGGTCGGCAGCCCGGCGGTCCAGCTCGACGTCGGCACCACCAATAACGTCCCGGGACAGCCTGGCACCGATCCGCAAAACGACAGCGCGAGCTGGCAGCATATGACCACCCTCACGCTTGGATTGGGCGTGGATGGGTCGCTGACGTTCGCTTCGGACTATCGCACCAACCCGACCGGGGATTTCCTCGCCATCAAGAACGGAACCAAGAACTGGCCGCAGCCGGTTGCCGATACGGTGACGGCCGTGGATGATTTGTGGCACGCGGCCGTGGACGGGCGGGGCACGTATTTCAGTGCCCGGGACCCGGCTCAGCTCGTGTCCGGACTGTCGAGCGCGCTGACCGGCGTCTCGGCAACGACCGGCTCGGCGGCTGCAGCCGCAACCAGTAATCTCGAGCCCGTCGCCGGTGACAACTTCGCTTACGTTGCCAGCTACGAAACCGTGCGCTGGAACGGTGAGATCGAAGCGCGCAGCATCGACCTGAATACCGGTGCAGTAGGCGCAACGGCCATCTGGAGTGCGCAAGCCCAGCTCGATACGCTGACGAATGCCACGACGCCGGGCGGGACCAGCCGCAGCATCAAGCGCTTCAGTACCGGCGGCACCAATAAACTGCAGGACTTCACGTGGGCGAACCTGACGGCGACCGAGCAGGCCTATTTCAATACCGCGTGGATCGGTACCGGTGGTGTGCCATTGAGCCACTGGGGTACCCTCACCGGCGCACAGCAAACGGCGGCGGCAGGGTTGAACCTCGTCAACTTTATCCGCGGCGACAGTACCTATGAATCCCAAGCCTCCGTCGCTGCCGCGAACCAGCTCTATCGCGACCGGCAGCATGTCCTGGGCGACGTTATCGATGGCGCACCGGTGTACGTGAAGCAGATTTCGGCCAGCTACGCCGACGCCGGATTTGCCGCGCCGGCCGGAGCCAACTTCAAGGAGTGCGTCAACATCGGCGGTGCGGGTTGTACCGGAATTTTCAGCGGCCCGCGCAGTTCGAACGTGTACATCGCGGCCAACGACGGCATGCTGCATGCGTTCGACGGCATTACCGGGGCCGAGCGCTGGGCCTACATCCCCAATATTTTGATCCCGAAACTGTATCGCCTGGCGGATAAGGACTACGCCAACCGCCACCAATACTATGTGGATGGTTCGCCGACCGTCGGAGACGTCTACGATCCGGTCGCCGCGAAATGGAGAACCATTCTGGTCGGCGGTCTCGCCAGCGGCGGAAGGGGCTTCTACGCGCTCGACGTCACGGATCCGGCCACGCCTATCGGACTGTGGGAATTCAATGTCAGGGCCACGGCGAGCTGCCCGAGCGCTGTCACGCTCGGCGTCAGCACGGACGACTGCGACCTCGGCTTGTCCTACGGCAATCCGGTTATCACCAAGCTGGCAGACGGCACCTGGGTCGTCGTGGTGACGTCCGGCTATAACAATGTCAGCCCGGGGGACGGCAAAGGCTATGTGTATGTGCTGAACCCGATGACCGGGGTGATCCTGAAGAAGATCCAGGCCGCCAATGCGACTCAGTTCCTGAACCCGGGTAGTACCACCACGCCGGACGGCCTGGCCAGGATCAATAGCTGGGTCGACGATACCAATGTCAACAATACGACGCTGAGGGTTTACGGCGGCGACCTGTATGGCTATATGTGGCGCTTCAATCTGGATACCGGCACCGCGTACGCAGTCGTCCGCTACACGGACCCGTTGGGCGTGGCACAACCGGTGACGACAAAGCCGGAGCTGGGTGAGGCGATTACTCTGGCGGGCCCTAAGGCGATGATCTACGTGGGAACCGGACGCTATCTCGGCGCCAGCGATCTGCCATCGACCCAGGTGCAGACCATCTATGGCATCAAGGACGCCACCAACGGGGTTGCCCCGGCCACACCCATCAACGTGCGCGGCGGCACGGTGGTGGCACAGACGCTGACCAACACGACTACCGGGACCGGTGCGGGAATTCGCACGGCGACTTCGAATGCAGTGGACCTGACGACGCAAAATGGCTGGAGAGCCGATCTGCCGACCAGCGGAGAGCGGGTGAACGTCGATCCGAAGCTGCAACTCGGTACGCTGATCATCGGTTCGAACATTCCGGCCAACAGCGCCTGCACGTCCGGCGGAACGTCGTACCTGAATTTCCTGGACTACAAGACCGGCGGATTCATCCAGTCCTCGGGCAACACGCTCGCCGGCGTGCTGATCGGAAATTCACTGGTCGTGGGTATCAGCGTCGTGCGCCTGCCCAACAACAAGACGGTTGCGATTGTGACCACGTCGGACAACAAGTACCCCAACCTGGCGCCGCCGTTCTCGTCGCCAAGCCCGACCGGCCGCCGGAGTTCCTTCCGAGAGCTGCAATAGGAGAGGGGAAGCAACAAAAAAGCGGCTCGCGATGCGGGCCGCTTTTCTTTCTGGATGGATCACGATCGTACTTTCGGATTGTTCCGGTTTTTCATCTGCGTCCTCTGCGATGAATGCGTTAATGACTTAGGGAATCTCTGAACACGTGTCTTCCCCGCGAAAGCGGGGAACCAGTTTTCTTTACAAAACGTGGATTCCCGCTTTCGCGGGAATGACAAATTAGGACATGTTCAGAGGTTCCCTAGCTTTGTGATTCCGGGGCGGTCGCAAAGAGGCGCTGTTAGAATCGTGGCGTGACTTCCTCTGACAAATCCGCCGCCGCGGTCGACATTCGCGGCGCCCGCAAGACCTACCCCAATGGCACCCGCGCGCTCGAACCGATCGACTTGAGCGTGCGCGAGGGCGAGTTCGTCACCATCGTTGGGCCGTCCGGCTGCGGCAAAAGCACACTGTTGCGGCTGATCGCGGGACTGTCCCCTCCCACCGGCGGCAGCATCGCCCTGTCGGAAGGATTCAAGCCCCCCAGACTGGCCTACGTATTCCAGTCGCCGACGCTGATGCCATGGGCAAGCGTGCAGGCCAATGTCAGGCTGCCGCTCGATCTCGCGGGCATCGCCCGTGCCGAAGCGGACAAGACGACGCACGATGCCCTCGAGCGGGTGGGCTTGCAGGAATTTGCACGTTCCTTTCCACGCGAACTGTCCGGCGGCATGCAAATGCGCGCCTCGATTGCGCGCGCGCTGGTCACCGGACCACGCCTGCTGCTGATGGATGAGCCCTTCGGTGCGCTCGACGAGATCAATCGCCATCGCCTCGATCGGGAATTTTC
>JANOGH010000321.1:0-1713 GCA_031414075.1 Betaproteobacteria bacterium
ACCAAGTGCTTGATTTTACTGGCTCTTCCATACGTCGCTACCTGGGAAGGGACTCGTTGGCCTGCATACGGGAAAACCCGCGAATGCGCCTTAAGCGAACCGTATTGGGTCAGGTCTTGCCTTTTACCTCCCTCGGTGTAATCTGCCCTCATGGCACGCCCTCTTCGGATCGAATTCCCCGGCGCGATTTATCACGTCACCGCGCGCGGCAATCGGCGCGAGTCGATCTTTGTGAACGATCACGATCGGCACAGGTTTCTCGACGTGGTGGCGCAGGCGCTCTCCCGCTTTGATGCCGAAATCCTGGCCTATTGCCTGATGGGCAATCACTACCACTTCGTGCTGCATACCCGCAAGGCCAATCTTTCTCTATCGATGCGCCAAATCAATGGCGTCTACACCCAAGCCTTCAATCGGCAGCATAGCAAGGTGGGGCACCTGTTCCAAGGCCGGTTCGAGGCCATCCTGGTAGATCGCGATGCTTACTTGCTGGAGATCTGCCGCTACGTGGAGTTAAACCCGGTGCGCGCCACTATGGTCAAGAAACCGGAGGCCTGGACATGGTCGAGCTACCGGGCGCATGTCGGCTTGGAGGCATCACCGGCCTGGCTGGACACTGGCGGATTGCATGGTTATCTGCTCGGGCGCACTCCGCGCAGCGCCGCCGAGCGCCGCAATGCGGCCAATCGGTATGCCAGGTTGGTGGCCGCGGCCCGCGACGTAAGCTTGTGGGAGGAAGCGCTGCGCCAGCAGATCTATCTGGGGAATGAGGACTTTGTCGAGCGCATGCAGGCCTTCGTCGAGCCGCTGCGCGCAGGCGCGCGCGAGATTCCCAAGACGCAGCGCCGCACCACGCGCAGTCTTGCCCAGTGGCTGAACGCTTGCGACTCTCGCGAGGAAGCCCTATTGCGGGCGCACACGGAAAGTGGCCTGACCATGAGCGCCATCGCCAAGGAGCTCGGCCTCTCGGTCTCCCGCGTCAGTCGCCTGATCGCGCGGGCGGAGGGGGCAAAATACAAGACCTGACCCTTTTAATTCTTGACCCTTTTAATTCTTTTAATTTGCTTTTAACCCGGTGTCGTTCGAACCGATTTTTTCGTCATGATTGTATTGAAACGGCACGCTCATAAGATCGGCGACGAGATTCAGGGATTTTTTCGCGAACTCGGCGCTCGCGGTCGCGGTCGCGTAGTCCTGCGCGAATGCGGGCATGGCAGCGACGAGCGAGGCGCTCAGCATCGCGACCGCGACGTTGCGTCCTGAATGCTGGTGCTTCATAGTGTGCACCCTCTGTTACTGGCTCCAGCGGAGAGCGACGCCGAAAAAAATGCAGCACCGTGTTCGTCTACTCACCCACAACGCGCCGGGCGAGCGCCGACGCCGGCGTTGCACATGTCGAACCTAGTCAGAACTTCCTTAATCGTTATCAAATCATAGTCGCCAAATGCAGATTTGATCTATATCAGTATTCAGTAGTGTCCGGTTAAATAGGGAACAGACTCGACTGGTTAATGACAGCGGGTGTTTGTGGCGCTGTAACCGAGACCGAAAGAATGTGTAGCAACGTGTATAGCGACCAAGTGCAAAAAGCGAAGCATGATGCTTCTTGAAATCGAAAGCATCCGGGGTGAACAACTCAGCGGGACAGCGGAAGCCCACCGACTTGCGTGGTCTGGTGTTCAGTTTCCGGGCGATCGCATCCGGCCGCGCCTG
>JANOGH010000322.1:0-6407 GCA_031414075.1 Betaproteobacteria bacterium
TGATCGTCGTCCGGCCGCCCGGCACGGCCGGGAGCGTGAAGGTGATGGCCGTGGGCGACATCGCCTGCGACCCCGCGAGCTCGAGCTTCAAGGCGGGGCTCGGCCGTCGTGAACGAGGGCTTGGACCTGAACAGCTATCTCCATTCTGTCGCCCTGAAACGCTACTTCTTCACCGCCAATATCCCATCGCCATTCAACTCCGCGACAAACCCGGCGTGCCGCAGACGTTTCGCCACTTCGTTAGGCACATCGCGTCCGCTGGTGAGTTTGTTCGGTGCGCCGGTGTAATGGAACAGCTTGCCTTTGCGCCTGAGCACCCTGGCCAGTTGGTCGTAAAAGACTTTCGAGTAGAGTTCTCCGGCGAGTCCGAAACGCGGCGGGTCGTGCAAGATCGCATCGACCGACGCGCTGGGCAGGATGGCGATGTGCTCGGCAATGTCGCCTTCGGTCAACGTCAATCCACTGCCGATCCCGGGCGACCAGGGATTGAGGCTGCGCAGCCAGATCACGTCGGGATTCTTCTCGTAAGAAAGCACCTCCTTGGCCTGACCCAGCAGACACCACGCGGCGAAATAGCCAAGGCCGCCGCAGGTGTCCAGGATCACCTTGCCACGCGGTTGAATCAAGCCGACTTTGCGTTCGGCATCCGCATAGGGCGAGACGTGCGCCGTGGGTAACATCTTGATGCCGTCGATTTCGAACGTCGGCGGCCCCCACTGCGTCGGCACCAGTTTGATCAGTGACGTTGTGAAACGCGCCACCGGCTGAAAGGTCTCGCCGACCCAGTGGTAGATGGTTCGGTCCTTACAGGGTTCCAGCCAGGAGAAGCGATAGCCTTGCCAGGTCCATCCTGCAACGCCCACCGCGACCGTCGTCGTCGAACGATCCAGGTCCAGCGAGCATGCAACCGACAGCGCACCGGCGCGCGCAGCAACACGCAAGGTTTCGTGTACTTTCTGGGTCACTAGCGGCCCCATCATGCCCTCGTCCGCCCTGACCGTCGGAGCGCGAATTCCAGCATGTTCATGTGCGGCTCCCTGGTGGATGGCGAATTGCCAGTATGACGGAATCTCAAAGGGGCCCGTCCCTCATGACAAAGCCAAAAAGCGACTTGTCCTTTCACAAGCTCCTTGCCTTGCTCGCGCGAGAAAAAAAAACAACCCGCGCGCGCACCCCTGCTTGGTAGGCGCGCGTGGTCAGGTGGTAGCAGGCGCCAGCAAACTCCGCACGTAACGGACGGGCGATCCGGAAATAGTGCGCGTTCATGCCTATAATGTATAGGCCTGACCCCAATGCCTTATATAGGCCTGACCCCAATGCCTTAAAAGAGCGCTCCGGGCTGCACCGGAGTATTCTGGCCATAAGTGCGAGGCGCCTTCGCTCATCCCTCGCCCCTCACACCTCGCCCCACACACCTGAATTCAGAGCGGCTCCACAGGAGAGAGCTGGAATCCCTGCACAAAATCGATTTTCAATCGACGCAGATGCTCCAGAACCTGGTCGTTCTCCACATGTTCGACGATGGTCTTGCCTCCCAGCAGATGGCAGAGGCGCTGGATCTCAGGCATCTTGGCCGGGTCGACGGAGGTAGCGCTCATCTTGACAAAATTCGGCGTGAAGGCATTCAGCGCCGCAAGAGATTCGTCACTCCCGTCGATGCCGGAGAGGGTAAAACCACAACCGTGATGGCGAAGCTCTCCCATGAGGCGCCGCACCCACGTCGCATTCTTCAGCGCGGTGTCCCATGTAATCTCGAACCCGATCGCGCCTTTGGACAGGAATGAGTCGACAGCGTACTTGCGCACGTAGGGTCCGAAATCCGCATCGAGGAGCGTCTCACTGGAAAGATTGACATTGCTGCGCGGGACTTGCCAATTCGCCTTGATGCGCAACGCGCCGCGTACCCACCGAGCCAGGCGGTTGACCACCCAGCGGTCGAGATACGGCAGCAGATGGTACTCTTCGAGAATGGGGAAAAACGTCCCCGGCGGAAGCAACATGGCGTCCTCTTCCTTGAAACGGACGAAGATCTCCTGGAATGGCCTCTGTTTCTGCGGCGCCCCGAGCGGGACGATGGTCTGCGTGTAGAGGACGAATTCGTCCTTCTGCAGCGCCGCCATCAGGCGATTGGCGATATCCTTCTCTGTTTCCGGTTCCGAATCCATCATCGTGACGGCTTTTCAGCCCTTTTTCGTTGCCTGCCAGGATACGAACTGAACACCCGCAGCGCGCTTGGCCCAGATGGCGTGGTAGAGAAGTTCCAGCGTGCGGTTTTCGCCCTTCACTGTGACTTCGAACTTCGCGCTGCCGCTGACGATGGCAATGCCGCCATAGGTGCGCACCTTCGATTCGCCCTGGTGCATGCTGCGGTACTTGACGTTGCCCGAGGTGATGGACTCGATGAAGCTCTGCTTGGTATCGATCACCGTGCTCGAATGGATGTAGACCAGATCGTTGCCGAACAGCTTGTTCATGGCGGCGCCGTTCCCGCTCATCTGCGCCTTGAATCGCGCTTCTTCTGCCTTCAGCGCTTCGTCGACGCTGATGGTTCCGCTGCACTCCTGCGCCCCGCTGCCGGGAGCGGCGCGAAGGACGAAGAAGCCGGTCAGTGCGTTGATGAGTTTTAACATGGTTCCTCCAGTTGAAGAAGTGACAGCCGTTGATCGTTCCCATTGTAGGCGATTCGCTGGGCTCACAGCCCGCGGAGGATTCGCGCAAAGGCGCCGATTCGCCTCCGCAGAAACTCCGGTTACACTTGCACGATCGACCAATCTTATGGTTTCGGCCCGGAGAAGTTCATGTTTCGCAGAACAGCGAGCCGCGTCTCCATCGCGCTGGTTCTGACCGGTTGTTCCGGCCTTGCACCCAGAGATCCGGATCCGACGCCCCTCAAACCCACAGCGGTGATCGAAACGCATCTGGTCAGCGAGGGGATCAGGGACTTCCCCGCGTTCGAGCGCACGACTCGCACTTACACGCGGGCCAACATGCAGCGCAGCGAATCGACGGTTACCGGCGTCGGCACCCTCGCGCGCTTCCTGGGCGACGCCAGCGCCGACGCGCGCATCGAGCGGTTGGATCGGAAGCTGGTGTGGACACTGGACGCGAAGACCAAGCGCTTCAGTGAATGTCCCCTGAAGGGCTGTCCCGCTCCCCTCCCAAGAAAGCTTCCGGAGAAAAAATCGGAGGAGGACAAGGCCCGCGACGCGCAATGCAGGCTGACGATCGGAAATACGACTTTCTCGGTCGAGCCGACCGGGCAGAAGCGCTCCATCAACGGCTTCGACGCCGAGCAGTACGACGTCAAGTGGCTGGCCACGCTCAGGGACAACGCCTCGCGCAAATCCATCAGTGCGGTCAGCATGGACCTGTGGACGACCCCCATCACGCCGGCGATGAAGGACGCGATGGCCCTGGAAAAAGCCTACGCCCGCGCGCACGACAAGATTCTCGGCACCGCCACCAAAACGGACAGGCTGGTGGTGTTGCCGGCCGAAGTGGGGAAGATGATCAGTAGCCGCCTGTCTGCGCATGTCAGTCCCTCGGACCGCGCCGCGTTCCTAGCCGGAGCGAAAAAGCTGGACAGGGTGAAGGGTTGGCCGATCCTAATGGACGTGACTTGGCGTTTCACAGGCGAGGCCTGCTCGATCGATGAGACGATGAAAGACATCGGCGACCAGCCGCTGTTCAGGTTCATGTCGGAAGTGAGGTCCTACAATCTGGAAGCGCAGCACGATTCGCTGTTTGCGCCGCCGAAGGGGTACAAAATCACCAAGTGATGTCGGAAAGGCCGTGAAGACCGTGAATGTCGTGAATGTCGCAAGGGCCGTGACTGTCGTGACTAACGTGAATACGATGAAGAACCGGGGTTGTCGTTCTAATCCTGCTTTGATCTCGCTTTTGCGACATTCACGGCCCTTGCGGCCTTCACGGCCTTTTTCAATTCCATCCGCAATCCGGATCGGGAGCGTAGGGCGTCCCTGTTACGGAACGATTCCGGGTTTTCGCGCCCTTCGGGCCTACTGCGATCGGTTTCTTGGCCCACACGTTGTCCCAATGTCCCTTGGTGCAGCCAAGCCGGATTTCCTTGCTGCCGTTGTTGCTTGCCAGTTGCGCGCAATCGTCTACCGTGGATTCCATCGGCACGAAACGAGTGAAGCTGCGATGGTCGGGATTGGTGTTGCGAAGCGTAACCAGGCAGAGCTTGCCGGGTTCGGCGATGCTATCCTTCCTGTTCAGCCATTGTTTCACGCCCTGCGCGAGGAATTGCTGTCGCAGTGCGAGATAAATCTTCCGGTCCTTCTCGAATGTTTCTTTCTTGATCGCAGCGTTCGAGTAGGCGCGGCAGGCGTCGAAGTACACGGCCTCGACTTCCGCGTACGTGAGCTTGAGTTCCTTCGCCTTGGTCAGCGCCTCGTCGGCTTTCGCATCGGACTCGAACAATTCTCTGAGTTGCACCGCACCCGGCAATTGCCGGGTCTCGGCGAGCCCGGCGGGTTCGACACAGGTCGTACCGCCTCTGAGCTGGATCACACGGCTGACGTCTTTCTCGACCACTGGCTGCCCTGCGCTTTTCGGCGCCGCACAACCGGCCACCACTGCAGCCAGGAGCAAGGCCACACCGCCCGAAATTCCTCTTGTTGTTCTTGTCATCATTGTTCTTTATTTAGGATTTTCCTGATGTCTTCCAGTCTCTGTTCTGCGCAAGGTCGGCTCCCGGCGTACGACCGGTTCGGCTTCACCGGCGGGGACAACGCGCTTTTCCTTTTCGATCTTGACCGGCACGCTCGCGCCCACCGCATTCAGCGCCATCGCGCCGACACCCATCACCAGCAGCAGCATGCCGATGAACCAGCCGGCGAACGGCACGCGCGCGAACAGAAGCATCACGCCCAGCCCGCCGGCAAGCAGGAAGATGCGCCGCCCCGTCGCGCCCGCACTCTGGCCGGCAATCGCGTCGCTCACCGCCATGACGCCGGCCAGATAACCCAAGATCAGGATCATCGGCCAAGCCAGCAGCAGCATGAACGCAAAGGGAATACCGACGATGGTAAGCATGAGCAGCACGATCGCAATCGGCATGCAGAGGATCGTCGCCAGACCCATGGCAAGCGAGGAAATCGGTCGGGCCCGCACGAGCTTGCTCAAGTGCGCGGTCGACTCCGGTGCCGCGATGATCACCAGCATGCCGATCAGAAACAGCCCGACCGTGAACGCGATGACGCCGACCCAGGCCACCACTCTTGCGACGGGCTGGTAGGTTTCGTCTTCGAAATCGAAACTCAGATAGTTGATGCCGCCGGTGATGACCGCAGCCGGATCGATCTGCGCCGGCACGGAACCGCGGTAGGTCAGCTTGCCCGATACGCGCGCATTCTGTCCGACGGACAGGGTGCGCGATGCGATGGTGACGTTGCCGGCGACCTCACCATCGAGCGTGACATGCTCGCCGAATACGGCGAGCTGGCGGCCGGCTTTGCCCAGCACCGTCACGCGACCGCCGACCAGCGTTGTCTTGCCCAGGACCAGACCGCGCCTGGTGATCTCGACATGCCCGCCGGCGAGGCGGGCATTCCCCGCGATCGGCGCATCGATCAGGACGCTGCCGCCGGTTGCATAGAGATCGCCGCCCACTCGCTCGGATAGGGATACGCTGCCGCCGGCAAGCACCGCATCGCCGTTAACAGGCTTGTTCAACTCCACCTGTCCGCCCGCGATGAAGGCATCGCCTTCCACTGTGCTGCCGGGCGACGCATTGGCTCCGACACCGAAGTAGTCGCCGGCGACGACCGTTTCGTGTGCGACCAGGCGCTGCTCTTGCGCTGCGTGGCCAGTGGCCAGAGGCAGGAGTACCAGAAACAATGTGACAAGGTGTCCACAGGATAACGCACTGCGCCCATAACGACGTGACGGTCGGAACAGGCTGTCGATCTTTTCGTTTTTTCTCGTCACGGTTTTACAGGACGGCGAATCGGGACTGGGGAGCGTGACTCAATCTGGCGACAGGTTCGCATCGCGCTGTTTCCATTATGCCGCGTGCGCGGCAGCAACGCATGAAAGGCCGTGACTGTCGAGACTACGGGTGAGCGGCGAAGGACGAGGGTCCTAAGGCGCTCCAGGCCGTGAGCTTTTACTCGCCCCTCGTCCCTCGCCCCTGCATTTCCTTTTTCCCTCACCCCATTCCCTTTCTGGAATAGACCATAAAGTCATCGCTGGTCTATTGTGCGATGCAACAGTCGCGTCTGATGCGGCCCATGCGACGATCGAATTCGGCCGCACCTAAGGAATCTATGAACATGTGTCTTCCTCGCGCAAGCGGGGAACCAATTTCCTCTACAAAACATGGATTCCCGCCTTCGCGGGAATAACAAATCAGGACATATTCAGGGGTTTCCTAAGGGCATGGC
>JANOGH010000323.1:0-2409 GCA_031414075.1 Betaproteobacteria bacterium
AAGGCGGGGATGGGGGCATGTTTAGCGTGCACGTGCGGGATTCGCCCCCACCCTGACGCGCGGACACGTTACCGATGAAGTCGGCCGCTTGCGGGGCGGCTGTGACACGTTAGCCGTAGGCCCGCCTGCGGGAGCAGCCGCCTAGCGCCCCGATCAACACCGTGCAACACAGCCTTGTGCGCCCCTACCCGCAAACTGGGCTACGCCTAACGAGTCCGGGGCGCGCGTCTTAGCCCGGCCTCCCGCCCCGGATCGCTACGCGAACGCCGTGTCCGCCGGGCCCTGCTACGCTTCAAGTGTTCCCTTGGCCCCCGCACGCGAGGGAGGGAAAGTTCCGGTAATTCAGAAGCACTACACTAGAATTGCGGCTGAGTCAGTGAAAAACCGGGAACGTAGAAAATGAGCGCATCCACAGCAAGAAAGATTGTCGAGGACACGGCAACGACTTACCAGAACCCGATCGGTCACGGCAGGGAAAAAGGCATCGAAGCACTGCACGAGTTCTCGCATACCAAGACCATCGTGTTCAAGCACGGATGATGATTCGCCCGTTCACCGGTCTGCGGCCGGCACCGGGGCGCGCCGCCGATGTCGCTGCACCGCCTTACGACGTCCTTTCCACGGAAGAAGCGAGGGCCAGCGCGACGGGCAAACCCTGGAGCTTCCTGCACATCTCCAAACCGGAGATCGATCTTCCTCCCGGCACCGATCCGTACGCGCCGCAGGTCTATGCGAAGGCCGCGGAAAATTTCCAGCGCATGCTTGCGCAGAAGGTGCTCGATCGCGACCGGCGCCCTTGTTACTACGCCTACCGGCTGCTCATGGAGGGTCACGCGCAGACCGGCGTGGTGGCCGCGGCCTCGGTTGCCGATTACGACAGTAACCGTATCCGCAAGCACGAGTTCACCCAGCCCGACAAGGAGGACGACCGCGTTCGGCAGATCGAGGCGCTGAACGCGCAAACCGGGCCGGTGCTGCTGGCCTATCCGACTGCACCGGACGTGGATGCGCTGCTTGGGCAAGTCACGAACCGCGAGCCTGTCGCCGATGTCACGATAAACACCGGTGTGCGTCACAGCCTGTGGCGGATCGAAGACGCGGCCGGCCTGGACAGATTGACCCGGGCATTCGATGCGATGCCGGCGCTCTATATCGCCGATGGCCATCACCGCTCGGCTGCGGCGGCTCGTGTCGCCGCGTCGCGTCGCGCTTCCAATCCAAAGCATGCCGGCGCGGAGAACTACAATTTTTTCCTGGCGGTTGCGTTTCCGCATCATCAGATGCGCATCCTGCCGTATAACCGCGCCGTAACCGACCTGAACGGGCTCAGCCGCCAGGAATTCCTGTCGAAGATCGGTGAAAGTTTCGCGCTGCAGGCCGCTCATGGTGAAGTGGCGCCTGCAAAGCCGGGCGAGTTCGGCCTGTATCTGCCCGGCTGCTGGTATCGGTTGAATATCCACTCGTCGCTGATTCCGACCCGTGACCTGGTCGCGCGGCTTGATGTCAGCTTGCTTGCCGATCGCCTGCTGGCGCCGTTACTCGGCATCGGCGATATCCGGCGCGACAAGCGCATGGATTTTATCGGCGGCGTTCGCGGTCTGGCGGAACTGGAGAAGCGGGTCGACAGCGGTGAAATGGCAGCGGCTTTCTCGCTGTTTCCGACCCGCATGGAAGACCTGATGGCGGTGGCGGACGCAGGCCAGGTGATGCCGCCGAAATCGACCTGGTTCGAGCCCAAGCTGGCGGATGGGATCGTCTCGCATGTGCTCGACTAGGGGCGAGGCGCGGGTGTTAGGCGCTAGGCACGAGGCACGAGGCGCGAGGCACCAGGGCTCTAGGCAATTCGCGACAGGCACTGGGCTTGAGGCCGGTGGAGACGTGAAGGCGTGAATGGGTGAATGCGTGATGGGTAAAAGCTTTGCTCTCGCGCCTCGCGCCTCGTGCCTCGCGCCTAGTGCCTAGCACCTTAACAACGGGTTACACTAGGCAAAATTGGGCAGCCAAGAACCCGCTTTTCGAATGAAGTCCGAGGTGATCGGACCCGGCGGGCAATAACGATGCGTAGGCAAGCGCCCAACGGGAGGAGTCCTTTTTGAAGCCCACCGATATCGCGGCACCCGACTATTTCCACAAGGTCGTGGACTGTCAGTGGGCGTGTCCCACCCATACCCCCGTTCCCGAATACCTCAGGATGATCGCCGCAGGACGTCACAGCGACGCCTACATGGTGAACTGGAAGTCCAACGTCTTCCCCGGCATTCTCGGCCGCACCTGCGACCGACCCTGCGAACCGGCCTGCCGGCGCGGACGGGTCGAAGAACAAAATCAGGCCAAGCCCGAGCCGGTCGCGATCTGCCGCCTCAAGCGCGTCGCCGCCGACAACAAGGGCGACATCCGCGCGCAGTTGCC
>JANOGH010000324.1:0-1784 GCA_031414075.1 Betaproteobacteria bacterium
GTTGGACTTGCCCCTGGTCTTGTCGGATGTCTCCGATGCGCGTGACGCCTGCGTGGGCCGGCTGATCAAATTGCTGAAAGCCGAAGGGTTTAAAAAAATACACCTGATCCACGAAGACGGTGGCGCCCGCCTTTGCCTGCACTACGACCTGCAGCAGTTCAGCGTGAGCCGGGTGCGCGAACTGACGCAAGCGGCCGGATCCAGGATCAGCAATCGCTATCACCACGAGAACCTGCGCATCGACGGCATGGATTGCCCTACCTGCGCGACGGTGATCGAACACGCCCTGCAACGCGCGGACGGCGTGCTGGAAGCTTCGGTGAGCTACGCCGCGGAACGTCTGCGCCTGGAATTCGACAGCGAGAAAATCGGCCGCCTGGCAATTGTCCGCCGAATCCAGGCACTCGGTTATTCCGTACTGGAGCAAGGCCGCGAGGCCGGATGGTTCGCCGAGCATCGCGAGCTCATTTTTAGCAGCGTTGCCGGCTTGCTGTTGTTGGCCGGCTGGCTGACGGGTCTCGCCGACGCACCGCACGGCCTGGCGCTCGGCCTGTTGTTGGGCGCCTACGCCGCGGGCGGCTTTTATACTCTGCGCGACGCGTGGCAGAGCCTGCGCAGCAGCCGCTTCGACATCGACACCCTGATGATCGTCGCAGCGGCCGGGGCGGCGGCGCTCGGCGCCTGGGAAGAAGGCGCGCTGCTGCTGTTCCTGTTCAGCCTGGGTCATGCGCTGGAACACATGGCCATGGATCGCGCGCGCAAGGCCATCGAGGCGCTGGCGGAACATGCGCCCAAGACGGCCATTGTGCAGCGCGATGCCGTGGAGATCGAAGTGCGGGTCGAAGCGTTGCAGCGCGGCGACCGGGCGATCGTCGTGCTCAATGCCCTGCGCCTGCTGGCCTTCCCCGATTCGCCGGCGGAAGACGCGAAGAGCAATCGGCTCAGGTTCGAATGAGCAAAGCTTCGACTCGGTTGGCTTGGCGCAATCGCGGCGTGTTCGCAGCCCTTGGTGCCGCGCTTCTGTTCGGCGCCGGCACGCCCGCGGCGAAGTTGCTGCTCGGCCCGGTGAGCCCCTGGTTGCTCGCCGGACTGCTCTATCTGGGATCTGGACTCGGACTCGCAGCGCTGCGACTGTTGCGGCAGGCCGAGCCGGTCAGTCTGAAGGGGAACGAGCTTGGCTGGCTGGCAGGCGCGATTGTTTCGGGCGGCGTCGTCGGTCCCGTGCTGTTGATGTGGGGATTGGCGAACATGTCTGCGTCGGGCGTGTCGTTGTTACTGAATGCAGAAGGCGTCTTCACGGCGCTGCTGGCATGGTTCGTTTTCCGCGAGAACTTCGACCGTCGCATCGCAATCGGAATGGGTCTGATCGTGGCGGGGGCCCTGGTTCTCTCCTGGCGGGGCGATGCCGGGTTCGGCATGGGCCTTTCCGAGCTTGCCGTATTGGGGGCGTGTCTCGCCTGGGCAATCGACAATAATCTCACCCGCAAGGTGTCGTTGACCGATGCAACTTTCGTCGCCATGGTGAAAGGACTGACGGCAGGCGTGGTGAATACCGGACTTGCTCTGCTCTCCGGCGGCACGTTGCCCGGGATGAAGATCCTGATCGCCGCCGGCGCAATCGGCTTCCTCGGCTATGGCGTCAGCCTCGCGCTCTTCGTTGTCGCGCTGCGCAACCTCGGAACGGCGCGCACCGGCGCGTACTTCTCCACGGCTCCCTTCGCAGGTGCCTTGATCGCAATTCCCCTGTTCAGCGAACCCGTGACGGTCCAGTTAACGCTCGCCGG
>JANOGH010000325.1:0-1647 GCA_031414075.1 Betaproteobacteria bacterium
CACTTCTCCGTGTTCTCCGTGTCCTAAAAAGGGTACTCCACGCCGCGCGAGGGTATCCGTGGTTCAAGATTCGGGTTTAGATAGCCGTAGGATGTGCGCCTATGCCGTCGGGCGCTGGGTTTCCTTGGTGGTGACGCGGAACAGCGTGCGCGGATGGGCAGGGTCGGTCAGCGTCGCCGAATGGAGTACGGAGGCGTTGTCCCAAACCACGACATCGCCCACGCCGTACTGCATGCGGTATTGGTATTTCGGCTGCGTCGAATGCGCCGCCAATTCGCGCAACAGGGCAATGCCTTCCTCGTCGGGCATGCCCTCGATCGCGAACGAGGTCCCCGATATTGCATACAACGCCTTGCGGCCGGTGTAAGGATGGCGGCGCACCAGCGGATGGCGGATCAAGTGTGCGCCGCGCTTTTCCTTTTGCTCTTGAGTCGGCGGCGGGGCAGCGGTGCGCGACTTCGGATCGAGATCGTCACGGTTGCCGTAGACGTTCAGCGTCACCAATCCATCGATGCGCTTCTTCATCGCATCGGGCAGATCCGCGTAGGCCTGTTCCTGATCGGCGAACAGCGTATCACCGCCGACCTTCGGGACTTCGACCGAATACAGCACCGTGGCCCGCGCCGGAATAGTCAGATAGGAGTAATCGCTGTGCCAATAAGTGCCGCCGTCCGCCAGTCCGACCGGCTTGCCATCGCGCACCACGTTGGACAGCACAAGGATGTCCGAATCCTGCGGATGGTGGAACTGATCCAGCACATGAGGCTCGGGTGGGCCGAAGCGTCTCGAAAACTCGATGAGGGCCGCCGGCTCAAGCTTCTGCCCGCGAATGGCAAATACGTGGTGCCGGTGCAACGCATCGCGAACTTCATTGAACGTCGCATCGGACAAAGGTTGCGAAAGATCGAGGCCGTCGATGTCGGCGCCCAGGCAGGACGAAGATTTTCTGACGCGGATCATGCTTGCCTGGTTCATTTCACAGTTGCGTCACTTCAGGAACTGGGGCGAAATAAGCCGCGGCAGGAACAGCGGAATCTCCGGCCACAGGATGCACGCGGCCAGGACCAGGAGCATCGGCACAAGCATGATCATCGTGTCCTTGATTGCAAACCTGAGCGGTACCTTGGCCACCGCACACGAAATCATGAGACACAGCCCATAGGGCGGCGTCACCAGACCAAACGCCAGCGCGATGATGCCGATGATGGCGAACTGGACCGGGTGCATGTGGACCGATTCGGCGAGCGGCTGCAGCGTCGTGCCGAGAATGATGATCGCCGGAATCGCATCGAGAAAGCAGCCGACAACCAGAAAGGCGAAGGCAATGAAGAATCCCACGCCGGTAATGCCCAGCCCCCAGGAAGTGACGTTCTCAAGCAACACCCGCGGGACCTGGTAGTAGGCAAGCAACCAGCCGAAGACCGACGCGGTACCGACGCAGAACAGGGCGACCGCAGATAGCCTTCCGGTTTCGGTGAGCGCCTGAAGCAGCTTTTTCCCGTCCATTTCACGGTAGACAAAGATCGACAGGACCGCTGCGTAGATTACGGCGACCGCCGCCGACTCGGTAGGCGTAAACCAGCCAAGCAGGATGCCACCGACAATGATGAACGGCGTGAACAGGGCCGGCAGCGATTGGAAGCCTGC
>JANOGH010000326.1:0-9706 GCA_031414075.1 Betaproteobacteria bacterium
CACGAATGGCGCGGTCACGATCAGCATCCGGCCGGCCTCACAGCTTTTCAACCTGCGCACCTCGGCCGAAGCGTTGCAGCTCGGCACGCTCGACATGTGCTGGACCGACCTGGGCACGCTGGGCAATTGGCAACCGCAATTCGGGTTCGTCTCGCTGCCGTTCCTGTTCAACAACTACGATCATGTGAAGACCGTGCTGTACGGGCCGATCGGCCAGCAGGTCTGCAAGGACGCGAAGGACTCCCTCGGTGTCGAGGTGCTCTCGCTCGGCGCTTCGGGCTTTCGCATCTTCCTGTCCAAGAAGCCGATCCAGACAGCCGACGACGTTCGCGGCCTGCGCCTGCGCGTACCCGAGATTCCGACCTGGGTCGAGATGGCGAAGGCGCTCGGCGCCAATCCGACACCGATCCCGGCGGGAGAAATTTACACGGCACTGCAGACCGGCGTTGTGGACGCATTCGAGTCGCCGGCCGACTACATTGTTTCCAGCAAGAATTACGAGGTGGCCGGCTTCGTCACTCGCACGCACCACATCTTCACCGAAGTATCGATGATGGCGAGCGCCAGGAAGATGGCGTCGCTGCCACTGAGCGTGCAGAAGGTGATTCGCGACGCCGCCGTCGAAGCCGTGCAGAAAGACATGTGGGAAGCGAACCTCAAGGCGCAGCAGAGCGCATGGAACGATCTCGCCAAACTGATCAAGGCCAATCCGAACCCCGACATCGCCAGCTTCCGCTCGAAAATGGGGCCGGTCATCAATAGCTTCATTGCCAGGGCGGGACCGAAGGGCAAAGCGCTGGTCGAAGCCGTTCAGGCCGCCGGCAAGGCATGAGACCGCCAGCCCTTCTTCCCGTCAATCCTGTTCATCCTGTTCATCCTGTCCAATTCTTGATAAGAAAAGGGCATGACAGGATTAACAGGATGAACATGATGGAAACCAAGATGGACGCCAAAAGCGATCGCAGGTCTCGCATTTTCGTACCGGCTCTGCTACCGACTGTTCAGTAGTATGAGTATCTTTTCTGCTCGCTCGGCGGGACCGTTCGTCGACCGTCTTCGTGCGTCGCTGAAGGCGGTGTCTGTTGCGCTCCTTGCCAGCTATTTCGTGCTCGTGCTGCTGCAGGTGTTCTTCCGCTATGTGCTGAACGAGTCCCTGTTCTGGGCCGAGGAGCTGGTCCGCGCCGCGATGCTCTGGGGAATCATGCTCAGTTCGGCGCTGGTAGCGGCATCCCGCGGCCACATTCGCGTCGAGGTACTCGAACTGATGCTGCCGCCGGGCGGACGGCGCGTCGTCGTCTGGGCGGCCAACGTGCTGACGCTCGCCTTCAGCCTGATGTTGCTATGGGCCGGCATCCAGTTCGTCGACCGCACCTGGATGCAGCAGTCTCCGGTGCTCGATGTGCCGAAGTGGACCGTCTATCTGGCGATCCCGGTCGGTGCGGCGCTCGAATCGCTGTTGATGATTCTGACCTGGAACCGCGATGTCCCCGTCGCAGACGAACTGACGGACCGCACGCTGTGAGCATCGGCCTGATGCTGGTGCTGTTCTTCGTCTTCATGGTGCTGGGCATGCCCATCGCCTATTGCATGGGCCTGGCGGCAATCCTCACGGTGCTGGTCGACGGCCAGCTCCCCGTCTTGCTTCTGGCCCAGCAGTTCTACGATTCGCTCGACAATTTCTCCCTGCTGGCCGTGCCGCTGTTCATCCTGGCCGGCGAACTGATGGGCGTCGCCGGCATCACCGAGCGCCTGGTGGGCATGTCGCGCGCGTTGGTCGGCCATCTGCGTGGCGGCCTCGCCCAGGCCAACATCGTCACCAACATGTTTATGGGCGCGATCTCAGGCTCGGCGCTGGCCGACCTCGCGGCGATCGGCTCGATGATGATCCCGGCCATGAAACGAGAGGGCTACAAGCCGGCCTTCGCAGTCGCCGTGACCGCCTGCGCGGCAATGATGGCACCGATCATTCCGCCCAGCATCATCGCGGTGATCTACGGCTCCGTCACAGGCGTATCCATCGGTGCGCTGTTTCTCGGTGGCGTCATTCCGGGCGTGCTGGCCGGATTGTCGATGATGCTCCTGACGTGGTTCATGGCACCGCGGGTCGGTGCCGGCCCGTCGCCACGGGCTTCGCGTATCGAAGTGGTGTCGGCCTCGGGCCGGGCCATGCCCGCGCTGGTCATGCCAGCCATCATCATCGGCGGGATCCTGTCCGGCGCGTTCACGCTGACCGAAGCCGGCGCGATCGCAGCGCTCTACGCGCTGCTGTTCGGGCTTATCGGTCGCAAGCACAATCCGGCATCGCTGTATCGCAACTTCTCGTCGGCCGCGGAGACAACGGCGAGTGCGTTGATCACGCTCGGTGGCGCGGCGCTGTTCAGTTGGGTATTGAGTCGCGCGGGCATCGGTCAGGTCGCGCTCCAGTTCATGCTGTCGATCACGTCGGACCCCAAGCTGGCGATGCTCGTGCTGATCGCCTTCTTCTTCCTGCTGGGAACCTTCCTCGAGCCGGTGCCCGCCCTGATCATCGTGGTGCCGATCATGGGGCCGCTCATTGCCCACCTCGGCTACGACCCGGTGCATTTCGGCATCATCACCATCATGTTGCTGGTGGTCGGATCGGTGACGCCGCCGGTCGGTGTGCTGGCCATGGTCGCGAGCCGCATCGCGGGAATCAGCTACAACGCTTCACTTGCCATGCTGTCGCCCTTCATCGCGGCCTGGATGGTCGTGATCCTGCTGGTCGCCTACGTTCCGGAACTCGTGCTGTGGCTGCCGCGATTGATGAAGTAAGCACGAGGACGGCGGTTGGCGTGATCGGGTGATTGAGGCTACCGGGCCACCCTTTTTTGGGATTCCCCGATCGCCCGGTCGCCCGATCGCCTGACCACTCGATCCAGTTCTTGCAGGATAATGTGTTCAGTTCTGGATTGATGAATCAAGGATTCGGATGGCAACCACAGGCAACAACACGAAAGCAACAGTCAGCGATTCGCACTTCGACGCGCTGGTCATCGGCGCAGGATTCTCCGGCCTCTATCAATTGCTGTGCCTGCGTGACCGGCTGGGTCTTTCGGTCCAGGTGCTGGAGGCGGCAGACGGGGTCGGCGGCACCTGGTACTGGAACCGCTACCCCGGCGCGCGCTGCGATTCGGAGAGCCATTCCTACTGCTACACGTTCTCCGAAGAGTTATGGAAGCAATGGGAGTGGTCGGAAAAGTATCCCGGCCCGCCGGAAATCATGCGCTATCTCAATCATGTCGCGGACAAGTTCGACCTGAAGCGCGACATTCGATTCGGCACCCGCGTCGTATCCGCACACTACGACCAGGTCGCGAACCACTGGCGCGTGAGTACCGACGCCGGGGAAGTGTTGACGGCGCAGTTTCTGATTACCGCCGTGGGCTGCCTGTCAACGGCGAACGTCCCGAATATTCCAGGCCTGCATGCCTTCAAGGGCAAGTGGTATCACACCGGGCAATGGCCGCACGAAGGCGTCGACTTCCGCGGCAAGCAGGTCGGCCAGATCGGCACCGGATCGACCGGCATCCAGACCGCTCCGGTAATAGCGCAGACTGCCGCCCACCTGACCGTGTTTCAACGTACGGCGAACTACAGCGTGCCGGCACGCAATGGCCCGCTTACCCCGGCGTTCAATCGCTGGATCCGGGACAACATGGAAGAGATCCGGACAACCATGCGCACAGCCGTCAATGGCCATCCCTTCCTGATATCCGACACCCTGACGCTGTCGATTTCGCAGCAGGAACGCCAAGCTCGCTATGAAAAAGCCTGGGAGACGGGCGGCCTTCGGTTC
The DNA here is from genome assembly GCA_031414075.1 of Betaproteobacteria bacterium. Taxonomy (GTDB): domain Bacteria; phylum Pseudomonadota; class Gammaproteobacteria; order Burkholderiales; family JACQAP01; genus JACQAP01. Next base: position 3,818 of record JANOGH010000326.1, read on the forward strand.
CGCGGAGTTTTTCGCGATCTGGTTACGAGCAATGAAGCCAATGCAACCGCGTCGGCTTTCCTCAAGGACAAGATCCGCAAGATCGTGAAGAATCCGGCCACAGCGCAGAAGCTGGCCGACATCGACCACCCCTACGCGGCGAAGCGGCCGCCGATCGACACGGACTATTTCGAGACCTTCAACCGCGACAACGTGGACCTGGTCGACGTCCGCGCCGATCCCATCGAGCGCGTCACGCCGACTGGCATGAGGCTCAATAGCGGCGCCGAGATAGCGCTGGACATCATCGTCTTCGCCACGGGATTCGACGGCATGACCGGCTCGCTGTTGAAGATGGACATTCGCGGTCGTGAGGGCCTGTCATTGCAGAAAGCCTGGGCCGCCGGCCCGTGCAACTATCTCGGCCTGCAAGTGGCCGGCTTCCCGAACCTGTTCATGGTGACCGGTCCCGGCAGTCCTTCGGTGTTGTGCAATATGCCCGTCGCCATCGAGCAGCACGTGGAGTGGATCACCGATTGCATCGCCCATATGCGCGAGCATGGTTTGCAGCGCATCGAGCCCAGGCAAGAAGCAGTGGATTCATGGGTAGCGCAGGTGAACGCCGCCGCCGAGGCGACGGTGCTGCCGCAGGCGAAGCACTCCTGGTATCTCGGCGCGAACATTCCCGGCAAGCCACGCGTTTTCATGCCGTACGCCGGCGGCATGGCGCACTACCGCAAGATCTGCGCCGATGTCGCCGCGAAGAACTATGAGGGGTTCACACTCAGTGCCTGAACTGCTCTGCGGAGCGGCAGCGTGAAGATCCGACTGTGGACACCGCAGGCCTGAGCCGGTTCTGCCCGTTCACTGATCGCTGTTCCCTGTTTCCCTTCACCCTTCGTTCATTCACTCCTTCCACCGAGCACGGCGTAGGTCACTACCGCCTCCGCTATCCCCTTGACTGGCACAGCCGGCATCGTCGCCAACTTGAAGCGAGGATCGAGTTCCTTGCGCACTGATTCCGTAAGCAGGATGTCGTGGCCATGTTCGCGCGTGAGCGTCTGCACGCGCGCGGCCAGGTTCAGCGTGGGTCCGACCACCGTGTACTCGCGCCGTTCGCGGCTGCCGATGAGGCCGGCGAGCCCCGGTCCGCGATGGATGCCGACACCGATGGCGATGCGCGGCAGCCCCTTGCGTTCGAGTTCGGCGTTGTAACGCTCGAGTGCGCTACGGATGGCGAGCGCCGCCTCCGCCGCGTCGTCGCACTGCCAGGGGTTCGGCTCCAGCGCGCCGAAGAAAATGAGGATGCCGTCGCCAAGGAAGGTACCGACGCGCCCACGGTGCTCGGTGACGCTGTCGCTGACGAGCTGGAAGTAACCGTTCAGCACACCTGCCAGCGACGCCGGATCGAGCCGCTCGGCGAGCGCCGTGTAACCCACCAGGTCGGTGAACATGGCGGTAAACACCTTATGCTCGGCGATGCTTTCCAAACCGTCGGAAAACAGGCGCTCGACCACGCCGGCAGGGGCAAGCAGCGCACAGGATTGCTGCAAGCGCTGCAGCTCGGCGGCAGACGCCTCGATGTGCGCTCGCAATTCGCGCATACGGTGCCGCTGCCAGGCGATCAGCCCGGCCGCGGCTGCCAGCACGAGCACAACGAACCCGTAGGCGTAACTCACGTCCGGTGTGGGAGTGCCGCGCGCAGCCGGCACAGCGAATTCGCCAGCGCCACGACGCCGAGCGCCTCGACGAACTGCGCCGCCGACAGCCGCACTTGCAGTTCGCGGGCGCGCCGCTGAATCTGGATCGGCTCATACCAGATGGTGTCGCGCGCAAAAGTGAGCAGCGCGGCTTCGTCGGCGCTCATGCCCGGGCCGCCAAGGTGCGCGAGGGTCTGCTCCGCGTCGGCTGGCGTCAGACCCTCGGCTTCGAGCAAACCGGCTATCTCGTCACCGGAGCTCTGGCAGCCAAGGCCGCGGCCGACGACCGCGAACATCAGCGCCTTGCAACGGCGGTTCAGGATGGGGGAGGCCCACAGGTCTTCGAGCGCGGAAGCGAGCACGGGACCGATGGGCGAGCCTTCGAACTGCAGCAGCAGCCCGGCGAACGGTCCCTCGGGGCGCCGCGCGAAAGAAGTCGGCTCCCCGCGCTTGCGCCAGCCACGTGCCGTGCGCGCGAACAGCGGCCGGAACAGGCGCACGTACCATCGGTCGGCGAGTTGCTCCCACGACTGCGGCGGCAGTGCGGGGATGGTGCAGATGCGGTTGAAGAATGCGATGGAGGCGACAACAAACGCGATCTCGCGTATCTCGGCGTCGCTGTAGCCGACCGCGCGCAGCGGCTCGATGTCCTGCGGCGTCACCAGCGGGGTGGAGCGCGCCATGCGGCGCCCAAAGCGCACGGCCGCGGCGGCTTTGGGCTCCAGATCGCCACTGGCAAGGCGCTGCTCGAGTTGTAGCATGCGCTCCTCGCTCATACCGAGGACGCGCAACTGCATGCGCGTGACCGCGTAGCAGTAGCGGCAGGAGTGCTCCTGGCTCACCACCAGCGCAATCAGGTCCACGGTCGGGAAATCGAGGTCCATCAGCAGCTTGTTGTCTATGGCGAGGCGGATTGCCGCCCTGGGTAGCCAGGGACAACTCAGGAAATAGCGTATCCAGCTCGGCGCGGCGCCGGTTTCGCGGCGCAACGCCGCCTCGGCCTGCCGGTCGGGGGCCGGCTCCAGCAGGCATTGGTCCCAGCTAACCTGAAGTAACGGACTCGTCATTGCTCTACTCTACCGCTTGCGGCGGTTCTTTCCCATTGTGCCGAAATCTACCGCCTTTCACCCTCCCCACCGCTCACCCCTTACTGTTCACTATTCACCATTCACCCCTCACGCCGTCCTTATCACCGATATGAACTCAGTGCCGCTCTCAGGCAACCACACCTCGCCGGGGCGTCCGAGGATCTGGCGAATGTTCGTGCCCTCGCGCGGAAAGTCAAAGCGCTCGAATTTTTCGGCAGCCGGATCGAAGCGGTACACTGCATTGCCGGTCCACTCGCTCACCCACACACGGTCGCGGTCGTCCACGTAAACGGCGTAGGTCTGCGGGTTGTCGCCGGGAACCTTGAAGGTACGCCAGCTCTTCGAGGCAGGGTCGTACATCGAGAGGTTGCCGCTCACCCACTCGCTCACCCAGATGCGCCCGCGGCTGTCGCTCCAGACACGGCGGGCGCCCTGGTTCCTGGTCGGCGGTTCCACCACGGTGGACTGCCCGGTGCGAAGGTCGATGTTCGCTATGAAGGAACCCGCGAGCGAGCACCACCAGACGTCGCCATTCGGCGTGCTGCAGATGCCGTAGGGGCCGCGGCCGCGCGGTGCATCCGACACCGTTGTCTTGCCGCTCTTCACCGCGAGCTTGCCGACTATGCCGCTCTGTCCCGTGAACCAGAGATCGCCCTCGCCATCGAAGGCGCAAGTGTTGAGGTTGGCGTAGAGCGTTCCCTCCGGAAGCGGGAACAATTTGATGGCGCGATCCGGCCAGCCCACGCGCACGATCGCCTGCTGGCCGCTATCGGTAATCCAGGCCGCCTTATCCGGACCCTGGATGACACCGTGCGGCGAGGAGCGCGACCCCAGTGAGATGAGTTCAGTGCGACCGGTCGCGGGATCGAAATAGCCGAGGTGCCCGCTCGCCTGCGCACTGAACCAGACACCGCCGTCAGGAGCAGGCGCGACGTCGTGAATACCCGTGCGGCTTGCGGTCTTGAGAGGCCAGGATTGCACGCGCGGGGATTGCGCGGCCGCGAGGAACGGGAGTGCGGCGCCCAGTGCCGTGGCGCCCATCACGCCCAGTGCTTCACGCCGGGAAGCGATTTTCATGACGTGACTCCTTCACCGTAGGTTTGCGGATGAGTCGGCTGACTGCCGATTCCCTAAGCGTGGCATCAGAACGTTTCTTCGATGAGAAAGCCGCGCGGGATGCGTTCCTTGAGGGGCTTGTGGGAGAGTTTTGGCAGGCGCAGCGCCGGGGCCGGAGGTTCGCGTTTGGGCAACTGCTTGAGCAGGTGATCGATCAGATTCAGGCGACCGCGCTTCTGCTCGTTGAAATTGACCACGTGCCAGGGCGCGTAGTCGGTGTGGGTCGCGCGCAGCATGGTGTCGCGCCCCTTGCCGTAGGCGGCGTATTGCTGACGGGCTTTTATGTCAATCGGTGAGAGCTTCCAGCGCTTGGCGGGATCTTTCGCCCGTTCGGCGAAGCGTTCTTCCTGTTCCTCCTGGTCGACGCTGAGCCAGTACTTGAGCAGGATCAGGCCGTCATTGGTGATCAATCGTTCGAACACCGGGCACTCCCTCAGAAACCGCTTGTGTTGGGCGGGGGTGCAAAAACCCATGACCGGTTCGACGCCGGCGCGGTTGTACCAACTGCGATCGAAGAGGACCAGTTCGCCGGCACTGGGCAAATGGCTCGCGTAGCGCTCGAAGTACCACTGGCTGCGCTCGCCTTCATCGGGTTTCGAAAGCGCGACGGTGCGCACGTAGCGATTGTTGAGCGGCCCCTCGATGGCCTTGATCACACCGCCCTTGCCCGCTGCATCGCGCCCTTCGAAGATCACGGCCACGCGCTGGTTGTTGGCAATGATCCAGTGCTGCAGGTCGATCAGCTCGGCGTGCAGTCTTTCGAGGGCTTCCTCGTATTTCTCGCGATTGAGCGATTTCATTTGAATCCGTTTCTCTTTTAAGGGGGTTTATCCCTGAGAGCTAATTGAGATCAGTGTATTTCTTGTTCGAACCGCGAGCCTTGTCGATGGGGTACTTCTGCGCATTCAGCTTGATCTTTCGTACTGCTGCGTCCACGAGATCGACATCGAGTTTATCGGCAAGGCGAATCAGATAAAGAAACACGTCCGCCATCTCCTCTCGCACCTTCTCCACTTTCTCTTCTGCCATATTTCTCGAGCTGTCTTCACTGAGCCATTGAAAATGCTCCAGCAACTCGGCAGCCTCGACGCTAAGCGCCATCGCAAGATTCTTTGGTGAATGAAATTGGTCCCAGTCTCGCTCCGCGGCAAAGCGACGGAGTTGCTCGCGCAGATCGAGAAGCGGATCAAATTCGGAAGCGTGTTTGTCGTTGCTCATGACTTGAATATGTTCTCGTTGTGCCAAGTCAGAAACGCCCGACTTGGCAGGCTGTTTTTCTCTGCCGGCCGAAAGCCGGGATAGATCGAGTCTGACCACATTTTCTTCGTTGGCATTCACGAAATCCGGGTTACCTCAGTCTGACCCCATACTACTCAGCTTCGGCACTCAAAACTCCTCGTGTATGCCGTCGCCTTTCACGAGCAGATGTTTGGTCTTGCCGTCGGGGCTATGTTGCAGGTGGGCAACAACCTGCTTGCACATGCGCTTCAAGAAGCAGGCTTGCCGGTTGTTTCCGCGCTGGATGATCTGGACTGGCAACCCAGCTGACTGGAGGCGGGGCTTGCGTGGCATAGGCGGAACTATACTACTGAATAGCAACCCCTTTTAAAGGGGTCTGTCCCTCACATGCTCGGAAGAAAAAGGGCAAGGCCTTAGCGCGCTTGCGGCCTACGCCAGATAATCGCCAAGTTGTTTCCTGATCCATGCCGGGCGCCGGCGGCAATCGAGAACGGCATAGACCCGCGCCGTTTGTTCCTCCACCCGGTAATAGACCGCAAACGGAAATCGCTTTGACAGCAGACGATGATATTTCCCGAAATGCACCGAGTGCATCCCTGCGCTGATGATCAACGAATCGATATCCGAATACAGCGAGTCGAGAAAATAGGCACCGACTCCTTGACCCTGCATTTCATAAAACCGGTAGCCGTCGATCAGATCCCGGCTGGCCGAGGCGTGTGGAGCATTAGGGTCAAGTCTTGCAACATAGCATTCACTTCCCGTTT
>JANOGH010000327.1:0-4386 GCA_031414075.1 Betaproteobacteria bacterium
CGGGCTTGCGCCTGACTGACCGATTTTCTCCATTAAAGCGACTGCTCGTGCAACGAGCTTTGGGTTAAGCGGTCCAACCGGACCTTTCATCGTCCACAGAGGGATTACCTGGAAATCATGTTCATTCGTATCCTGACCGTACTGTCTTCCGTGCTGCTGTTCCTGAGCGGCGTTGCGAGCGCCGACGAAGCGTCGATTCGTACCGAATTTTCAAAGAAGTATCCCCAGGCCAACATCGAGAGTATTACCAAGACGTCTTATCTCGGACTGTATGAAATGTTGGTCGACGGAGAGCTGCTTTATACCGATGCCGACTTCAATTACATGATCGTCGGCAGCATCATCGACACCAAGACCCGGACCAATCTCACCGATGCGCGGCAACGCGAAATCGAAGACAAGAAGCTCAAGGGATTGGCTTTCCCCTTCGAGCAACTGCCGTTCGAGCTGGCGATAAAAAAGGTGAAGGGCGATGGCAGCCGCAAGGTGGCCGTGTTCTCGGACCCCGACTGCCCTTTCTGCCGCAAGCTGGAAAAGGATATGGAGAAGCTGACCAACGTGACGGTTTACATCTTCCTGTTCCCGATCGAGCAATTGCATCCGAAGGCCCCCGAGGTGTCGCGCGCGATCTGGTGCGCTTCCGACCGCGTGAAAGCCTGGGATGAGTACATGCTCAAGGGCGCTGCACCTAAATCCGCCAAGTGCGACAACCCGGTGGACAAAATCGTTACCTATGGGCAGTCGAAGAAGATCAACGGTACACCGACGATCTTTTTTGCTGACGGCAAACGCGTGCCGGGAGCCATCCCCGCCGAGCGGTTCGAGGAGTTGCTGAACAAGGCCAACGGCGCCGGCAAGTCGTAGAACGACGTTGCGCACCGCCGCCGACGCTCTAGAATTGGGGCGTTAGCGTAACCGGTTGGGAGCGGTGGGTGCGCAGGGGCCGACAAACTTCCCCAGGGCCGTCGCCAGCGACATTCAGCCGCATGTCCGCGGCTGTCGCTTTTTCCACCGCTCTTCACGGTTTCCTGATCTACGGATTTTCGCTGCCCGCGGACCCGGGCGCCGGCGCGCACGTAATGGTTATCCAGGCGCGACTGATGTCCCCGCAACCCGCCGCAAGCCCGCGACCCGCCAAACCGCCTGAGCAGCCGGGACCGCCGGACTTTTCTCAGTCCTCGCCCGTGGTGCTTTCACAGCCGGCGTCGAGCGCTGAAGCGGAACTTGCAGCGGTGCCGACTCCATCGACCACGCCGACAGATCCGGAACCGGTTGCTCCCGCCGGTAACGATGCAGCAATCGCAACGATCCCGGACCTGGTTCACTACCCGGCAAAGAACCTCGATATCTATCCGCAGGCCTTCAGGCCGATTACGCCGTTCTATCCTGACACAGCTCGCGACGCGCAAGTCGCCGGCTCCGTCACGCTTTTGGTATTGATCGACGAAGTCGGGAGGGTGGTCGGCACATCGGTCATGGATGCCGTGCCGGACGGTGTTTTTGAAGAGGCCGCGCAACAGGCGCTGGGGAACGCGGCTTTCTACCCGGCCCGCAAAGATGGACGTCCGGTGCGTAGCCGGATTCTGATCAAAGTGGAGTTCGATCCCGGGTTGGCGGGTGGCGCGCGATAATCACAGGGGTCTTGGCTGGAAGCCGCGCGGATACAGGATCCACATCCGGCCGCGTTGACGCATGCGACCGGCGGATTGTCCAGCGTCGTCGCCGAAACCCCAGAAAAAATCGGCACGCACCGCGCCCTTGATTGCCGAGCCGGTGTCCTGGGCGACGACCAGGCGATTGAGCGGCCGCGCCGACAAGGGTGAGGTCGTGGACAGGAATACCGGTGCGCCGAGCGGGGTTGTCAAGGCATCGACCGCGATGCTGCGCCCCGGTGTCAGTGGCACGCCCAGCGCGCCGATCGGCCCGAGCGGCGAATCAGGCAACTCCCGAAAAAACACATAAGCCGGATTCTGCTGCAGCAACGGTGCAAGTTTGTTCGGATTCTTCGCAGCCCACTGCTTGATTCCCTGCATTGACGCCTTGTCTGCGCTCAGTTCGCCGCGCTCGACCAGAATCCTGCCGATCGATTTGTACAAGTGACCATTGTGTTCCGCAAAACCGATGCGAACAGTTTCCCCGCCGGGCAATCTGACTCGCCCCGAGCCTTGGATGTGCAGGAAAAACAGCTCGACGGGGTCGTCGACCCAGAGAATTTCTCGACCACGCAGAGGGGCCAGGCCGCGCTCGATTTCCGAGCGCGTGTAATACGGCACGACTTTCCGGTCCTGCATGCGGCCGCGCAGCCGGATGCCTTTGAGGTCCGGATTACTCTCGGCCAGATCGATCACCAGCAGGTCGGGCGGCACGCCGTAGACTGGATAACGGTAGCTGCGGCCGAAAATTCGACTGCCCTGGAGCAGAGGTTCGTAGTAGCCGGTCACCAGTCCTTCGGTGCCGCCATCCGCGTTGCGCACCAGCCAGGGAACGAAGGCCGCTTCGAAGAATTGCCGTGCGGCCATGGGGTCGGCCTTGCGAACCTGTGCCGCCGCTGTGCAGGCGGAGGTCCATTCGGCGGCTTTCAGGGCATTGCAGGAGAGCAGGAAGGCGGGCAGTGCCTCGGCCAGGTTGTCGTTGTTCCAGTCCGGCAACGCCGGCCAATCCTGCGACTCATAGCTGCGTGCCTGCGACGAAGGCTCCGGTGCCGTGACGATCGCCGGTTCGGGCGCGGATACCGGCGCCGGTTCGGGCTGCGGCGGCACTGGCGGCGAAGGCGCGGGCTCAGGAAAGGCCTGTGCTGGTGGCGCGGTGTTGGGATTGGTTACACCCGCGCAACCGCCGGCGACTGCGGCGCATAACGCGAGCGCCAGCCATTTTGTGGTCAGCATTCGGTGACTGTGCATGGGGTGGACGATGCCGCGCAAGCGCGAACAAGATCACGACAAGTGTCGGGCCACATTCGTTGTCACAGCCCAGCTTGCCTCTACAATTCAGTGCAGCACGCGCGGTGCGCTCAGCGTGAACTGCGGAATCGGCGCATCGAAGGTCACCCCGTCTTCGGCAATCATCTGGTAGCTGCCACGCATCGTGCCCACCGGGGTCGGGATGGCGGTCGCGCTGGTGTATTCGTAACTCTGCTGCGGCTTCAGCAACGGTTGCTCGCCGACCACGCCCAGTCCGCGCACCTCCTGGGTGCGATTCTCGGCATCGGTGATGATCCAGTGACGCGAGACCAGCCGGGCGGCGACGCTGCCCGAATTGAAGATGGTGATGGTGTACGCGAAAACATAACGGTTGTTGGCTTCGTCGGACTGCCCGGGAATATGGGTCGTCCGCGCGGTCACCGTGATGTCGTATTTCTTGTGCTCGGCCACGGCTGCATTTGACCTGATTCCCCAGCAAGCGGCAAGGCCGAAAACGGTACAATGCCGCCGTCGCTACCAGCCGGCCCGACCATGTATCGCATCGCCCCGAGCATTCTTTCCGCCAATTTCGTCAAACTTGGTGAAGAAGTGCAATCCGTCATGGCCGCGGGCGCCGACCTGGTTCATTTCGACGTCATGGACAATCATTACGTGCCCAACCTCACCATCGGCCCGATGGTGTGCGAAGCGATCCGGCCGTTGACCAGGGCAGTGATCGATGTGCATCTGATGGTCAAGCCGGTCGATCGCATCATTCCGGACTTCGCCAGGGCCGGGGCCAATATCATCAGCTTTCACCCCGAGGCCTCCGATCATGTCGATCGCACCATCGGGCTGATCAGGGAATCGGGGTGCAAGGCCGGCCTCGTGTTCAATCCGGCCACCCCGCTGTCCTGGCTGGACTACACGCTCGACAAGCTGGACCTGATCCTGATCATGTCCGTCAATCCCGGCTTTGGCGGGCAGAAATTCATTCCCGCCGCGCTTGGCAAATTGCGCGCGGCGCGCGAACGCATCGTGAAATCCGGCCGCGAGGTCTGGCTCGAAGTCGACGGTGGCGTCAAGGTCGACAATATTGCCGAGATTGCCCGCGCCGGCGCCGATACCTTCGTCGCCGGCTCGGCGATCTTCGGAACGCTGGATTACCAGGCGACGATCGCGGCCATGCGGGCGGAGTTGGCCAAGGTTGGAGCCACCCGTCGGTTGTAGGAGCCGCGGGAGTCGCACCGCGGCAACGCCACGCCATGACCCTATGCAGGATCTAGAGAGGTTGTTTCTCAGCGCGGTTGCCGCGCATCGGGCCGGCGATCTGAAGGAGGCGGAGCAGCTCTACAAACGTATCTTGAGGGCCAGACCGGAGCAGTTCGATACGTTAAATGCCTTGGGGTACCTGGAGCGGCAGCAAGGCAGGCTGCACGAGGCCTACGCTCTATTTACCCGGGCGCTCAAGCTGAACCCCCGATCC
>JANOGH010000328.1:0-5499 GCA_031414075.1 Betaproteobacteria bacterium
GGCGTCCTCAAAACCTATAATTGCACATACAAGGGCCGGGGGTGAGGTGGTTAGCTCTTGCCTTCGCTGGCTTCCCAGTTCTTCATCAGCATGTTGGACGGAAAATTCTCGTCCAACAGTTTCCTCGCGGTTTCCGCACCCGCCACCGGCAATCCCTTCGGGTCGAGCACCCCGATCTGCACCAGCACCGAGGCCTGGTCCCAGTAGATGTGCTCGTGATAGAGCTTGTCGCCGCGGAAATTGACGATCGCCACCAGCGGAATCTCGACGTACTTGCCGGTAGGTGCAACCCCGGGCAGCATCCAGTCGATCTCGATGTCGTGCGTGAAACAGAACAGCATCTCGTCGACCAGCCGGTCCGCGCCGATGGTGCGCGAGATCGGGATCAGGTTGGTGTCCTTCGGCGTGGTCGGAATGAAGTGATGCTTGTAGAAGCGTTTCAGGGGATCGTGGCCGACACCGCCGGTCAAGGTCGGAATATGGTTGACGTAAGGTTGCGCCACCATGGTCTTCATGGTCGCCTCGACGTCGCGCGTGCCGAACTCGTGCATGGTGTGCAGATCCCACAACGCGGACAAATCGTAGTGCGGGCCCATGACCTTGTGGAACAGCGCGATCGAGCGCGAATGCGCCATCATCGACGCCGGCCGGTCGTAGTGCATGCCGCCGGTGCGCGCGAAGGCGTGGTCGACGCCTTGATACATATAAATCTCGACCTCGTTGCGGCCCTTGAATGCGTTCCTGATTTGTTCCACTGCGGCCGCAGGCGCGTACTTGTCCTCGCTGGCGAAGTGCAACACCATCGGCACCTTGATCCTGGGCGCTTCGTTCAGGTATTTCTCGATGGTCACGCCGTAGTAACCGACCGCGCAATCAACGCCGGAGCGCGCCGCCGCCAGATAAGCGAGCCGGCCGCCGAGACAGAAGCCGAGCGCGCCGACCTTGCCCGCCACTTCCGGCCGGGTGCGCAAGGTGCGCACCGCGGCGGTGATGTCCTCCATGCCCTTGTCGATGTCGAAGCGCTGCAGGAAATCGAAGGCCTTTTTCCACTCTTCTTCGCTGTAGCCGAGATCGACGTCTTTCTCCAGCCGCCAGAACAGGTCCGGAGCGAGCACCACGTAACCTTCCTCGGCGTAATAATCGGCGACTTCGCGGATGTAAGCGTTGATGCCGAAGATTTCCTGGCACAGCACGATGCCCGGGCCCTTGCCCGCTGCGGGTGTCGCAAGGTAACCCCTGAACTTCCCGCCATCCGCGGCTTTGATCTCGATCCACCGCCCTGTCAAGTTTGGCCCAGCCATATCGTTTCTCCCGGATAGGATTTTGTTGTGCTTGTTGCAGCGCGGCGCCCGCGCGTAAGAGACACGCCGTCCTTTTACCGTGCGATACGACGTCGTGTCAAACTGACTACTTATCACGGCGGCGGCATGGCGCGGCTTGACAAAGCAGCCCCTGCCACCTAGATTTCGGCGAGCCTATTGCCACAATAAGAATGTCCGGCGAATCCACGTCGCGATGGCGCCGGCCAGCGCTCAACTTTACCTTGGGGGAATCACCATGAATTCGTTTACGCGCCGCCGCTTCCTGCAGGCGACCGGTGCCGCGGCCCTGACCGCGCCGCTTGCCAATTCGCTGCTTGTTCCGACCGATGCCCACGCACAGGCGGGCAAGGTTCTCACCATTGCTTACAACGTTGCGCTGCCGTCATGGGATCCGACCACCGGGCCGTCGGCAGTGAACCCGACCATCCAGTCGTTCTACAAAGCGGTGTTCGATTCCTACATCGACCAGGAGCCGGACCTGTCCTTCAAGCCGGGACTGCTGACAAAGTGGGGCTGGAACAAGGACAGGACCAAGGTCGAGATGGAAGTGCGCAAAGGCGCTTTCTGGCACGACGGCAGCGCAGTCACGCCGGAAGACGTGGTGTGGTCGCTGGAGCGCGCCGGGGATCCCAACAGCGGCAATCCGATCCAGTTTGTCTGGGGCAAGATCGGCAACTTCGCGATCGACGGTCAGAAGATCACGGCCGACGTCAAGGAATTCGAACCGTCGCTGTTCAAGTGGATGGCGTTCCTGACCGGGTATGTCTTGCCGAAGAAGGCCTACACCGAGGCCGGCGCGCAGGGCTGGGAGAGCAAACCCATCGGCAGCGGCCCTTACATGGTCGACAAGTTCGAGCGCAATGCGTTCATCCGCCTCAAGGCCTTCCCGAAATACTGGGGACCGAAGCCCGCGTTCGAGACCGTCGTGTTCAAACTGGTCGGTGATGCGTCTGCGCGCGTGGCGGAGATCGAGAGCGGCGCTTCCGACCTCACGCTGGAGGTGCCTTACGAAGAATTCGACCGGCTGACGAAGAAGAGCGGGCTGACCGGCGTTGCCAATCCGGTGTCCGACATCGGCATGATCTTCATCACCAACGTCGAGCCGATGCTGGACATGAATGTGCGTCTGGCCATGATCCATTCGATCGACAAGAGGGCAATCGTCGACAAACTGTTGCGCGGTTACGGCACGGTGATCGATACGCTGGAAGCGCCGCAATACGCTGCTTTCGATCCTTCGATCAAGGTCAAGTACGATCCCGAACTGGCGAAGCAGTTGCTCGCCAAGTCCGGATTTTCAAGCTCGAATCCGGTGAAGTTCACGATTCAGACCACCCGCGGCTTCAAGCCGAAGGATTACGAGATGATCCAGGCGGTGGTCGGCATGTGGCGCAAGGTCGGCATCGAAGCGAACATCGAGACTTACGAAATTGCCAAGCATTTCGAGTTGCGCATGCGCCACGGTCTTGCGCCGGCGGCGTTCTACAACTGGGGCAACTCGATCGGCGATCCCTCGACTTCCACCGGCTTCGCGATGTTCAGCCATTCGCCGCATTCCGCGTGGAAGACCGAAGACGTGGACAAGATGATCGGCCCGCTGTGGGGCGAAAAGGACGAGAAGAAGCGCATCGAAGGCTACAAGGCCGCCGCCCGCTATATCGCGGAGAACGGCTACGTCATCCCGCTGCTGCAGTATTCGCAGCCGGTGGTGCACAAGAGCAGCATCAAGTTCACGCCTCACGTTGCCGGTTTCATCCTCCCTCAATCCATCAAGCCCGCGTAAGGACTACACCCAACGCAGAGGGTTTTGATTTAGACAGGACTAGAAAGTCGAGGAAGTCGTGACCAGTAACTGCGGGGACGCGATATTCGGATCGGAAGTCAGCGGGAACGCGATGTCGATGCGCAGCACGTTGCCGAACGAGGAACGGGCGCTGAGGATGCGCAAGCCGAAGCCGACATCGCTGAGCCAGCCCGGATTCACCGGATTCTGGTACGGTCCGCCCCAGGCGCGGCCGACGTCGTAGAAGACGGCGCCGCCCACGCGGAACAGCCGGAACGGGTACCAGTCCGTATAGACGCGTTCTTCGACGGTGAATTGCACACGCTGTTCGCCGCTCTGGTAACGCAACGGGTAACCGCGCAAGCCATTGTCGCCGCCGAGCAGCAACAAATCGGCTACCAGGGGATTTTTCACAGTAGCGCCATATGCGGCTGCGTAGAACAGCGCACGCTTGCCCATCGGCACGTAGTAGCGCAATGAACCGCTCAACAACTGGCGCTCGCTGCGGCCTTCGCCGTACTGACCGGAGTAGGCCGCCGAGGCCAGCAGGTCATTGCCGCGCGGTGCTTCGACGCCTTTGCTGACGGTTGCAGAGTAGATCCACAGGTCGCGCGTGGAGCCCAGAGAGGTGAGGGCGCGATTGACCTGCAGATTCGAATTGAAGCCCATGGCGAAATACTCCGGGCGCTGGATCTGGTTTCTGTTTATCAGCTTTCTATAGTCGTCTTGGACCAACCCATAGCGCACGAATGGTGACACCAGGGTCTGGTCGGCCGGCACGGCGGAAGGCGGGATCAGCGACGGGTCGACGGTGTAGGTATCGGCCCAATAGCTCAGGCCGACGGAATAGCGCTGTGCCCAGCCGTCGATCAGACCCTTCGACCAGCCGCCGAATACCTCGGCCAGGTCCTGCTTGCGGCGGTACTGGCCCACGATGGCGCCTTCCTGGTAAATTGATTCGATGTTTTCGTTGTGAAGAGCCGATACGCCGGCAGCCCAGCGCGTGTCGAGTGCGTAGAAGGGCCGGCCGAACCGGAACGACTGAAGTTTGCCGTCGTCGTAGTCGGCCACCTTCAGTTCGATCTGTGTCCATGCGCCGAAAGCGTGGTTCTGTGAAATGAAGAACTCGGTGCCTTTGCGATCGACGTCGGAGACTTGCGCATAGCCGAACGAGATACCCGTGCCCAGCAGGTTGTTATCCTTTACCGATAGACCAATCGCGTTGGAGCCACCGGCGCGGCTGAAAGAGACGCCGGGCTGCAGGGTCCAGGTATCGCGCGTCTCCACGGCGATGTCGACGATGCCGTCGTGATAGGCAAGCGGGTGGATGTTGACGTCGTAGATGTAGCGATTCTCACGCAGCAGGCGCTCCGATTCCTCGATGAGCCGCACGGAAAGCGGCTCACCGCTGTGGAACAGCAGGGAGCTCTCGATGACACTCGGGCGCGTTTGAATGTGCAGCTTGTTCGCCAGCCGGAACAGGGATTTGTTTTCCTTGGGATCGTCGAGGTCGAAGATATTGTGGGTGACGATCCGTATCTCGCCGACCACTGCTCCCGCCGCCTGCATCTCGGCGAAAGAAGGGAGGGCTTTTTCATCCGTGGCTTCGTCTGCCATCGCCGGCAGGCACAGGCATAGCGTAGCGGCCCAGGCCGCTGGCCGGCGGGCCAGGCTGCGCAGAGGGAGTTTGCGAAAGGCAACGAGCCGTATTCCAGACCATTGCGTAATCGAACGGCAGATGAGAAAGCGCCTGCGCTCGGTTTCGGATGCACGCAAGTTCAGGAGTTTGCCGCAAGACAGGTCTCCGCCGGAATCAATCTATCGACGCGGCGGCTCAGAGCAGAATCGCCGAGCCCAGTCAAGCGATTCCATGGTTGTATCGCCGCAGCCCGTTGGCACTGCAT
The DNA here is from genome assembly GCA_031414075.1 of Betaproteobacteria bacterium. Lineage (GTDB taxonomy): Bacteria > Pseudomonadota > Gammaproteobacteria > Burkholderiales > JACQAP01 > JACQAP01. Next base: position 5,010 of record JANOGH010000328.1, read on the forward strand.
AGGGCATACACCCAACACGGATACCCTACGTGCGCAGCACGTCGGAGTACCCGTTTAGGCACAGAGAACACAGAGGTCGCAGAGGAGGTACCAAGAAATGCCGAATATCCTCGACGAAACGTGAATATTTCGCTCATCATTCGAAATGGTGTTGGCAAGCGCCACGACCCGGTCATCGCAATTGTTTTCTCTGTGTTCTCCGTGACCTCCGTGACCTCTGTGACTCTGTGTTGGGTTTAAATGTCGACTAGTTATCTATTGAAGCGCCTGCTCTGGGCCCTGCCGACGTTGGTCGGCGTGGCGGTGGTCGTGTTCGTGCTGGTGCGCGTGGTGCCGGGTGATCCGATCGCCATGATGCTGCCTCCGGGTGCAACCGCGGACGATGTCGGCCGTTTGCGGGCGCTGTACGGACTCGACGCCCCGATCACGAAGCAGTTCGTCGTCTGGATGGGCGAAGTGTTGCGCGGCAATTTCGGGACATCCATCAGTC
>JANOGH010000329.1:0-14354 GCA_031414075.1 Betaproteobacteria bacterium
GCAGGACTTCAACCCGGGACCCCTCGTCCCGTCGAAATCAAATTGCATCAGACCTCGCGCGTCCTCGACATCAGCTTCGACGACGGCAAGAGCTATCGCCTGTCCTGCGAGTATCTCCGGGTGTATTCCCCCTCGGCGGAAGTGCGCGGGCACGGGCCCGGGCAGGAAGTTCTGCAGGAGGGTAAGAAGGAAGTGGAAATCACCGCGATCGAGCCGGTCGGCCATTATGCGGTCAAGCTGGTCTTCAGTGACGGCCACGACACCGGCCTGTACTCCTGGGATTATCTTTACAGCCTTGGCGAAGATCAGCCCCGGCGATGGCAGCGGTATCTCGAAAAGCTGGCCCTGGCCGGCGTGAACCGCGAGCCGGCCGGCAGGGCGCCGCCCGCATCCGGCTGGAAGAAAATCTGAGCGCAATCCGCAAGTCCTCATGAATTCGAACAAGACCACCGATTTCGGCTTCCAGAAAGTGCCGGAAGGCGAAAAGGCAGGAAAGGTCGCCGGCGTCTTCAGTTCGGTTGCGAATCGCTACGACATCATGAACGACCTGATGTCGGCGGGACTGCACCGCCTGTGGAAGCGCTTCGCCGTCGAGATGAGCGCAGTACGTAAAGGAGGCCGCGTTCTCGATGTCGCCGGTGGAACCGGCGATCTCTCGTCGCTGTTCGCGTCCCGGGTTGGCGACAGCGGCGAAGTCTGGTTGACAGACATCAACCGCGGGATGCTTGAGCGCGGGCGCGATCGCCTGCTCGACACGGGGCACGTGACGCCGGTTTTGCAGTGCGATGCCGAGCGCCTGCCGCTGCCAGACGACTATTTCGATTGCGCGATCGTCGGCTTCGGCCTGCGCAACATGACGCACAAGGATCGCGCACTGGCGGAAATGCGTCGGGTCGTGCGTCCCGGCGGTCGCGTGCTGGTGCTGGAGTTCTCTCAGGTCTGGCAGCCGCTGCGGCCGGCGTATGACGCCTATTCGTTCAAGCTGCTGCCGCTGCTGGGGAAGCTCGTCACCGGCGATGCGGAAAGCTATCGTTATCTTGTGGAATCGATTCGCAAGCATCCGGGGCAGGCGGAGCTCAAGCAGATGATGGAACAGGCCGGCTGCGCACGCGTCGAGGTCTACAACCTGACTGCCGGTGTGGTGGCACTGCACGTCGGCCACAAGTTCTGACCCGATGCTCGCTGTCCCGTTCAGCGCATTCGTCAATCACCTGCTCGCCCCGGCGCAATGGGCGCGGGAGAGCCTCGCCGAGCATGCAGGCAAGATCGCAGTGTTCGACCTGTTCCCCTTGCGCGTCGCGGTTGCCGTCGATCGCGAGGGAACGCTGCGCGCTGCGCCGGCGGACGCCGCGCCGGCGGTCACCATTCGCCTGACCCACGCTACCGTGCTGCAAATCCTGGCCGAAGGCGAGGCGGCCTGGCGCAAAGCGAACGTGGAAGGGGATACCGACTTCGCGTCGGTCATTTCCAAGGTTGCGGCCAATCTGCGCTGGGACGTCGAGGAAGATTTGAGCCGGGTGTTCGGCGACATCGTCGCGCATCGCATGGCCGAGGCCGGGCGCTCGGCTGCCGCGTGGCCGAAGCAGGCGGCGACCAGTCTGGCCGGAAACGTCGCCGAATATCTGACCGAGGAGAAACACCTGCTGGTCACGCCCTTGCGAGCCGCCGAGTTCATACGCGACGTCGACGAACTGCGCGACGCCGTCGAGCGCCTCGACAAGCGCATCGAACGCCTGCACCGGCAAGTCAGCGGTAACTGAATTCCGGCGGCCCCCATGCATCTGCTGCGGTTGCTGAAAATCCTGCGGGTAGCGCTGCGCTATGGGCTCGACGAATTCTTCCTCGGTCACGAGCGCGTGCGCGGATTGCGGCCGCTGCTGTCGGCGGCATTGTTCTGGCGCCGCCTTGAACGCCCGCGCGGAGAGCGCCTGCGTCTGGCACTGGAAGCGCTGGGACCGATTTTCGTCAAGTTCGGTCAGGTGTTGTCCACGCGGCGCGATTTGATCCCGCTCGACATCGCCGACGAACTGGCGAAATTGCAGGACAGGGTGCCGCCCTTCCTGGTCGAGCATGTTTATCGCACGCTCGAACGCACCTATCATCTGCCGGTCGACCAGGTCTTCGAGCGTTTCGACCCGGTGGCGATTGCCAGCGCTTCGGTGGCCCAGGTCCATCTTGCCGTTTTGCCCGGCGGGCGCGAAGTCGCCGTCAAGGTATTGCGGCCCGGGATTGCGCCGGTGATCGTCGAGGACGTCGCGCTGCTCAATGTCGCCGCGAGTCTGGTAGAGAAGCTCTGGGCGGACGGCCGCCGGCTCAAACCCAGGGAAGTGGTGGCGGAGTTCGAAAGGCACCTGAAAGACGAGCTCGATCTGCTGCGCGAGGCGGCCAATGCCAGCCAACTGCGCCGCAATTTCGAGCATTCGGCGCTGCTGCTGGTCCCGGAAATCTTCTGGGACTTCTGCGGGACCGAGGTCATGGTGATGGAGCGCATGATCGGCACACCGATCAGCCAGGTGGACCGGCTGCGCGCGCAAGGCATCGATATCCCGAAGCTGGCGCGCGCCGGCGTGGAGATCTTTTTTACGCAAGTCTTCCGCGACGGTTTTTTTCATGCCGACATGCATCCAGGCAATATCCTAGTGGCGTCCGACGGCCGTTACATCGCACTCGACTTCGGCATCATGGGCACGCTCAACGAGGTCGACAAGAACTACCTCGCGCAGAATTTCCTGGCCTTCTTCCGCCGCGACTACCGGCGCGTCGCGGAAATACATCTGGAGTCGGGCTGGATTCCTTCCGCAACCCGGGTGGAAGAATTCGAGACGGCCATTCGCGCGGTTTGCGAACCGATTTTCAACAAGCCTCTCCGCGAAATCTCCTTCGGCAAGGTGCTGCTGCGCCTGTTCCAGACTTCGCGGCGCTTCAACATCGAGATCCAGCCGCAACTGGTCCTGCTGCAGAAAACGCTGCTGAATATCGAAGGCCTGGGCCGCGATCTTGATCCGGATCTCGACCTGTGGACGACAGCCAAGCCCTATCTGGAGCGCTGGATGTCGGAGCAGGTGGGCTGGCGCGGCCTGTGGCAAAACATCCGCGATGAAGCGCCGCAGTGGAGCCTGCTGCTGCCGCAGTTGCCGCGCCTGCTGCACCGGGCGCTGTCCGATCGTTCTTCCGCGAACCTGCAGGCCGCAGTCATGGCCCTGCTGTTGAGCCAGCAGCGCCACAATCGGCTGCTGGCCTGGATTCTCGCTGTTCTCCTCGTTGTCCTGATTCTCGCGATAGCCCGCTGGTTCGTCTGAGCCAGGCCGCGGAAACTTCCCTGTCATCTGGGGGACATTTCACGTTCATCTGTTTGTCACATTAAACCCCGAGAATTCGCTCCCATCGAGCACCACGAGTTTTCGGTGCACAGTTTTTGAACTGGGAGAATCGAATGGAAGTTACAGCCAAGACGCCGAGACGCCTGATCCTGGCGGCAGCGATTGCATGCCTGTTTGCGACAGCCGTCACGCCGGCGTTTGCCGACACGGAAACCCTGCTCGACAAGCTGCACGAGAAGGGCGTACTGAGCGACGAGGAATACCAGGAGATGCGCACCGAGGCGCGGGCCGAGAAGCGGGCCCAGGCGCTGAAACAAGCAACCGAATCGGAGAAAGCCGCCAAGAAAGCCGAATCCGCGCCATCCGAACTGACCGGCCGCTCCAAGGACGGATTTACCTGGGAGTCCGGAGACAAGGAGAACTCGATTTCACTGATCGGCCGCGTCCAGGCCGATTACCGGCATTTCAATGTCGACTCCGGAACCGTTGCCGTCCCCAACGGCAATACCGCGGATGGTTTTGACATCCGCCGTGCCTACCTCGGCGTGACCGGCAAACTCGCCAACGACTGGACTTACGAGCTCACCACCGATCTTGCCGCGGATACCATCGAGTACGCCTGGATCAACTACAAGTTCAGCGACGCGGTACAGGCACGTATTGGCGCGTTCAAGATGCCCTTCAGCTACGAAGAGCTCACCAGCTCGCGGCTTATCGATTTCCAAGAACGGTCTCTTAGCAACAGCCTGGTGCCGGGCAAGGAGCAGGGCTTATCGATCTATGGCTCGCCGATGAAGTGGATGTCCTACGCACTGGCCGTTTCCAACGGCAACGGCAAGGAGGGCGATGAAACCAACGCCGCCGTCGACGGCAAAGACGTGATCGGAAGGCTTGCATTCAATTTTGCCGAGCTGGCCCAGATCAAGAACACCATCCTGCATGTCGGCGCTGCCTATACCGAGGGGACGATTCCAGTCGGCGCGCCGACCGGCACGGTCCGTACGGAAGGTCGTGGGCTGCAATTCTTCAACGTCGGAGCATTTACCGGCCTCGGCGGGGCGGGTTTGCAGAAAATAGACCGCGAACGCACAGGCTTCGAAGCGATAGCAGCATGGGGACCGGTGAAGTTCCAGGGTGAGATGATCAAGACCAACTTCACGGGTTCCAGCAACGCGAACGTGAGCTACGACAGGGACATCAATGCCTCATACGCGGAACTGATGTGGCTGATCACCGGCGAAAAGTACTCCGATTCCTACACCCTCAACGGCGCCAGAGCGATCAAACCCGACCGCCCGTTCAAAAATGGTGTTGACGGCTGGGGCGCGTGGGAACTGGGCGTGCGCGTCAGCAAGTTCGATGGGAGCGATTTCACCACCACCAATGCCGCGGGAACCGGCGTGCTGGCAGCAAACTGCAACAATACCGGGGGAGCTGGCGGTGGCGCGTGTACAAACAAGGCAGACGCCTTGTCAATTGGACTGAAGTGGATTCCAACGACCAATGTCCGCATGTATCTGAACTACACCAAAACCAAGTTCGATACCCCGGTCGGCGGCGTCGTGAAAGACGGCGCAAACGCGACCACTGACAACGAAACGGCGATCACGTTTCGCACGGGAATTTTCTGGTAGTGCCGGCGCCAGATCGGGCTTGAGCCGTAGCAGTTCCAGCAGGCCCCCTCGAGGAGGGGGCCTTTTTCTTGCAGAGAAGAATCCCCCAGATCGCGGCCTCAAGGATCCCGCGGGCAGTCCGTAGTCGGAATCAATTTGTCGCCGTCATGCCAGGCCCAGTTTCTGGGCAAGGCCGATGCGTTGCAGTTTCCCGGTCGCTCCCTTCGGGATCTCGGCGAGAATGAGTATCTTGCGCGGCACCTTGAAGTCCGCCAGACGGATGGCGGCGAATTCCCGCAAGTCTTTCTCGCTGGCCTGAGCACCTTCGCGGAGAACAACGGCAGCGGCGACCTCCTCGCCCAGCTTGTCGTGGGGGACGGAGAACGTAACGCATTGCTCGACCGAAGGGTGGTCCATGAGCACTTCGTCCACCTCGCGCGGAGAAATCTTCTCGCCGCCCCGGTTGATGATTTCCTTCAACCGCCCGGTGATGGTGACGTAACCTTCCGTATCCATGACGCCCTGATCGCCGGTGCGAAACCAGGACTGGGCATAGGCTTCGGCGTTGGCCTTCGCGTTGTTCTCGTACCCCGGCATGACGTTCTCGCCCTGGATCGCAATTTCTCCCACGACACCGGATGGCAGCGGATTGCCCTCGGTGTCGATCACGCACACCTTGGGGCCCGCTGCCTGGCCCACCGTGCCCGGCTTGCGCGTGCCGGGCGGCAGCGGGTTGCTGGCCATCTGATGTGCGGCTTCCGTCATCCCATAAGCTTCGATCACCGGGATGCCGAAGGTCCCTTCGAGCTCCCTGATGACTTGCGGAGGAAGCGAAGACGATGATGAGCGAATGAAACGCAACGTGCTGGCCCTGACGACATCGAGGTTCTTTGCCGCGCGGGAGAGAATCGCCTGGTGCATGGTCGGCACCGCCGTGTACCAGGTCGGACGAACCTCTGCCATCCAGGAGAAGAACTTCAAGGCGTTGAACCCTGTGGTGCAGCAGACCTCGCCACCCGCCGACAGCGGTGCCAGGATGCCCGCGATCAGGCCGTGAATGTGGAACAAAGGCATGATGTTGAGCCCACGATCTGCCGCACCGAACGCAACCGTCCGACTCACGTTGTGAGCCGAGGTGCAGACGTTGCGCTGGGAAAGCGGCACGATTTTCGGCCGCGATGTGGTGCCGGATGTGTGCAGCACGAGCGCGGTATCTTCCGGCGCAGCCGCACCGGCTTTTTCGGCGCGCCGCGTTGCAAGTCCTTTCGGAAATTCCAGGGAGAAACTGCCCGCGCCTCTCCCGGGCGCAGAAACGAGCCGGACGAGTGGAATATCGAGCCGGTTTGCCACCTCGATTGCGGGCGATGACGTCTCGCGCCCGACCACGAGCAGCTTGGCCTTCAAGTCGGTCAGATAGAATTCGAACTCGTCGGCACGGTAGGCAGGGTTCAAGGGCGCGGCAGTGGCGCCGGCGGAAACGCACAGGAATGCCGCCGCCATTTCCGGACCATTGTCGAGCACGATCGCAATGCGGTCGTTTCTGCCGATCCCCCGGGAATTGAGTGCGGCTAGCGTGTCGGACACGAGCTTGCGCAAGGCCCGATAAGTGAGCGGCACGCCGCCCGGTGCGCTCAAGGCGGTCGCATCCTGCGCGCCTTGTTCCAGCAATTCGATCACGGTCGAAGCTGAAGAACTCATGTTGAGGATCCCATGTAGTGAATCTGGTCGTTGGAGCTCGGTCGGCATCCAGTGTAGTGCTTCTGATTTGCCGGAACATTCCCTCCCCTGCTTGCGGGGGACAAGGGCACACTTGAAGCGCAGCAGGGTAGGGTGGGGGCGAATCCCGCACGTGCACGCTAAACATGCCCCCTTCCCCGCCTTCCCCCGCAAGCGAGGGAAGGAGTTTTTTTGGCTACAGAGACGCATAAGTTCTAAACAGGATGAAGCACTACACTAGTTCGCGACTTTCAAGTTGCCGTGCCGGACATTGAGGGTCCTCGCCAGCAGGCTGGCGCAGGCAAACACTGCGCTGATGTGCGGCGTTGGCGTCTGGGTCAGCAAACCCAGTTCGACCACCGAGCCGACCAGCGCTTCAATCTCGATCGGCCGGCCCTGTTCGACGTCCTGCAGCATCGAGGTCTTGTGGGCGCCGACTCTTTCCGCACCTGCAATGCGTCTTTCGATGCTTACCCTGAAGGTGATGCCCAGCTTTTTCGCGATCGCCTCGGCCTCGGTCATCATCTGCGCGGCGAGATCGCGCGTAAGCGCAAACTGACAGATATCCGCCAGCGTCGCATGGGTCAGCGCGCTGATCGGGTTGAAGCTCAAGTTGCCCCATAGCTTCAGCCAGATCTCGCTGCGGATCTCGTTGGTGATGGGCGCCTTGAAGCCCGCCTTGATCAGGCTTGCCGCGATCGCCTGCAGTCGCGGCGTGGTCGAACCGTCGAGCTCCCCCAAGGTAAATCGATTTCCTTCCACTACTTGCACCACTCCCGGCGCGATCAGATTCGCCGCCGGATAGACGACACAACCGATGATGCGCGCCGGGTCGATATGACGGGCGATGGTGCCGTCGGGATCCGCAGCCAGGACCGGTTTGCCCTCGTACTCCCCGCCGTGTTTCTGGAAATACCACCAGGGAATGCCATTTTGCAGCGTGACGATGCTGGTCTGCTCGTGGAAAAGATGCCGCAGTTGCGGGGCGACCGCGGTAACCTGATGTGCCTTGACGGTGAGCAGCACGACGTCTTGCGGACCGGCATCGGTCATTTTCTCGCAGGCCCGGGCGCCGCTGGCGTATACCTCGGCGCCATCCTCCAGGATCAACTTCATTCCTTTGCTGCGGATGGCCTCGAGATTCGCTCCTCGGGCAATGAACGTGACTTCGGCGCCCGCGGCGGAAAGTCTCGTGCCCAGATACCCGCCGATTGCGCCGGCGCCGATTATGGCAATTCTCATTGGGTCTTCCTCCGGTGTCCGGAAAAGTGTTCTCTGCTTCGGCACGGACCGCCAGACAACCGGATTGCGTCGCCGGGCGTCAATCGTATCATCCCGCAAGTGAAGCTCGACGGCTTATCGCGGCGCGCCATTTGCTAGAATCGCGACTTGATTCGCGTCCGGGTCCTTCCCCGATGGCATTGCTCGAAATCCGCAACGTCACGCGTCGCTTCGGTGAATTTGCCGCGGTCGACGATGTCAGTCTCAGTATCGAGGCGGGCGAATTCTTCACCCTGCTCGGACCCTCCGGCTGCGGCAAGACCACGCTGCTGCGCATGATCGCCGGGTTCGACGTGCCGGACGCGGGCAGCATCGTCGTCGACGGCCAGGACATGACCGGCATCCCGCCGGAAGCGCGCAACATCCACACAGTATTCCAGAGCTACGCGCTGTTCCCTCACATGACGGTGGCGCAGAACATCTCGTTCCCGCTGAAAATGGCGAACGTGGACCCGGGACAGATCGGCAAACGCGTCGAGGAAGCGCTCGAAGACGTGCGCCTGACCGGCATGGACAGGCGCTATCCGAACGAGTTGTCCGGCGGACAAAAGCAGCGTGTGGCGGTGGCCCGGGCGCTGATCAATCGGCCGAAGTTGCTGCTGCTCGACGAACCGCTCGCCGCGCTCGACGCCAAGCTCAAGGAAAGCGTGCAGTTGGAGCTGATCGGCCTGCAGAAGGAAGTCGGCATTACTTTCGTCTACGTGACGCACGACCAGAGCGAAGCGCTGGCGTTGTCGCACCGGATCGCGGTCATGAACCACGCTCGCGTCGAACAGGTCGATGAACCGTCCCGCATCTACGGTTTCCCGAAGAACCGCTTCGTGGCCGATTTCATCGGCCAGTGCAACCTGCTCGAAGGCGAGATCAAATCCTGTGCCGGCGAGCGCATGAGCATCGCGTTGTCCGGCATCGGCGAAGTGGCGGCATTGAACCTTGAAGGCGACGCGCCCGGACTCAAGGGTGCGCTGGCGTTGCGTCCCGAGAAGGTTGCGATCGGACGAGATCTTCCTGTCGATGCGGACGTCAACCGCTTTACCGGCAAAGTCCACGATTTCCTCTATCTCGGCGACGTGACGATCTACATCGTCGCCCTGGCCAACGGCATGCGCATCGAAGCGCTGCTGCCGAATTCCGCGGCCGGGCGCACCAAGTTCTTCGAGGCCGGCGACGATGTGCAGGTGAGCTGGCGTTACGACGCCGGCCATTTCCTGAACGACTAGGACTTGGTAGAGCGACGATGGGCCGCCAAGACGCCAAGAGCGCCAAGAAATACACAGAGCAGGAAGTGAATCCGCGCCCTAAGCCAATGTGCAAGTCGATCTACCGTTCGGCAACATATTTGCATGGCGATCCCCGTATTGGCAGTTCATTCCTCTTCTCCGATTTTCTTGGCGCCCTTGGCGTCTTGGCGGCAAGTCCGGTTTTGAAATGACGACAACCAAGTCGCAGCGACTGCACAAATGGCTGATCGGCGGGCCGCCGCTCGCCTATCTGGTGGTGTTCTTCGCCATCCCCGTGCTGATCATGGTGCTCGCGTCGTTCCGCAATCCGGGCGAGTTCGGCGGCCTGGCGCCACTCTTCACTGAGGGCGAAGGCGGTGGACAACTCGACCTCACAACGGAGAATTACGGGCGCTTCTTCTCGGATTTTCTCTATACCGAACTGTTCCTGAAGTCGTTCGCCTACGCGGCCATCACAACCTTTGTCTGCCTGGTCATTGCCTACCCGCTGGCGATGCTGATCGCGCGCAGCCCGAAGAAACACCGGGACCTGCTGGTGCTGCTGGTGATCCTGCCGTTCTGGTCGAATTTCCTGATCCGCGTCTATGCGTGGATGATCATCCTCGGTCCGCAATCGGTGTTCGTGACCGCGCTCAACAACGTGCTCGGCCTGCTGGGGCTGGAGCCGGTCACGTTGCTGTATACACCGTTCGCGGTCATCGTCGGACTGGTCTACGTGCACCTGCCCTTCATGGTGCTGCCGCTCTACGCCAACCTCGAGAAACACGACCCGGCGCTGCTCGATGCGGCGCAGGATCTCGGCGCCAATGCGTGGTGGCGCTTCTGGCGGGTAACGTTCCCGTTGTCGTTGCCGGGTGTCTACGCCGGCGCGGCGCTGGTCTTCATTCCCGCGCTCGGCATCTTTGCCATCCCGGATATTCTTGGCGGCACTGGAGGCATCATGATCGGCAACGTGATCAAGCAGCAATTCCTCGACACGCGCGACTGGCCGTTCGGCAGCGTGCTGTCGATGGTGCTGACGGTAATGGCGGTGGGCATTGCGGGGTTGGCCGCCTGGGTCGCCCGGCGGTCCCGGACATGAACAGGCTGTCGCGCATATGAACCGGCGCTCCCGCGCGCTGTGGGCCGCGGCAATCTTTGCGTATGCGTTTCTGTATGCGCCGCTGGTGATCGTAGTCGCGTATTCCTTCAACGATTCCAAGCTCAACGCCGAGTGGGTGGGCTTCACGCTGTCCTGGTATGGAAAGCTGTTCCACAACGAGAAAATGCTGCAGGCGGCGTGGAACTCGCTGCTGATCGGCATTACCGCAAGCGCGATATCCACGGTCTTCGGCACCATGGCGGGTTATGCGATGTATCGCTTCAGGATGCGATTGCTGCCGCTGCTGGTGCTCGCGCCGATCGCGATCCCCGAGATCCTGATGGGCGTCTCATTGCTGATTTTCTTCGTGCTGCTGAACATTACGCTCGGCATGGTCTCCATCGTCTTGTCGCACATCGCGTTTTGCATCGGTTTCGTCGCCATCGTCGTGCGTTCGCGCCTGGCCGGCATGGACGAGAGCCTGACCGAGGCCGCGCGCGATCTGGGCGCCACGCCGTGGCAAGCCTTCCGGCTGGTGACGCTGCCGCTGATCATGCCCGGTGTGGTCGCCGGCGCACTGATGGCGTTTACGTTGTCGATCGACGATTTCGTCATCACCTTCTTTACCGCCGGCGTCGGTTCGACCACGCTGCCGCTGCAGATCTACACGATGGTCAAAATCGCGGTAACGCCCGAGGTCAATGCCGTCTCCACCCTGCTGATGATGCTGACGCTGGCGCTGATCCTGATTGCCTCCAGGTTGTCGCCCGGCGCATTGCGTGCGCAATGAGCCGGCTGCCGGGATGCCGCTGGACGCGGCGGCCGGGTTTGCCTAATCTAGTCGCCGTCAGGATTGTGAGAAAACGCTTCCCCAAACACGGAGAACGATCATGAGAAAGCTGCTGTCCCTTCTATTGTTCGCCAGCCTGCCGGCACTGGCCGCAGACGAATTGCATCTGTACAACTGGAATGACTACATCGCCCCGGACTCGGTGAAGAGCTTCGAAGCCCAGTGCAAATGCAAGGTGGTACAGGATTTCTACGGCGACAACGAAGAACTGCTCGCCAAGCTGGCCGCGGGAGCCAAGGGCTACGACGTGATGGTTCCTACTTCGAACTACGTCGCGGGGATGGCCAAGGCGGGCTGGCTGCAGCCGCTCGACAAGGGCAAGCTGCCGAACTTCAAGAACCTGATGCCGACCTACCTCAACACCGAGTTCGATCCGGGCAACAAGTACTCCGTGCCTTACGCGATGTCGATTACGCTGATTGGCTACAACGACCAGAAACTCAAGGAACTGGGCATTACCGTGGACTCCTGGGCCGTGATCTTCGATCCGAAGATCCTGCAGAAGATAAAAGGCAAGGTGACCGTGCTCGACAGCCAGGCTGAAGTCATGGCGGCGGCGCTGAAGTATCTGGGCTACTCGGTCAACGACCGCGATCCCGCGCACTGGAAGCAGGCGAAGGAAACCATTCTCAAGGCCAAGCCCTACTGGGCAGCGTTCATGGCGCAGGGCTACATCAAGGAACTGTCGACCGGCAACATCTGGGTGGTGCACGGCTACTCGAACGATATTTTCCAGGCCGATACCGGGGCGCAGGAAGCCAGGCAGAAATTCCGCATCCGCCACGCCCTGCCCAAGGAGGGCGCCGTGCTGGCCCTGGATGCAATGGTGATCGCGAAGACGGCACCGCGCCCAGACCTTGCCTACCAGTTCATCAATTTCATGCTCGATGGCAAGAATTCGGCCGCGCTGACCAACATCACCGGCTCAGGCAATCCGAATGCCGAGGCGATGCAATTCATCAAGCCCGAGATCAAGTCGATCAAGGCCGTATTCCCCGACGCGGAGTCCGCCAAACGACTCGAGCAGCTGAAGGACATGAACAAGAAGGAGCGTCAGCAGCTCAACAGGATCTGGACCGAGATTAAGGCGAAGTAGCCGTCGCTGCTTCCGGAAGCGCCCCGGGTGGCGCTTCCGGAAGGGTTATTCAGGTGTCTGCCGCAGACGCCGGTGGAGTTCTCAGCAGCGCCAGCAGTCTGGCAACGTCGGCCTGCGGCAGAAACTGGATGCCGGCGGATCGCGCCCTGCCGTTTCCCGAATCGAACTGACGCGCCAGCAAATGCACGGCCGACTTGCCGTGTTCGGCTGCGCGCAGGCTGACCTGGTAGCCGGCACCGCTGCGCACCAGCAAGGCCACTGTCCGACGCGGGTGCCGCCGAGCCAATTCGTTGGCGAACGTGCCGGCGACACGCCGGCTCCAGGCGGCGTCCGGCATGTAGACCACCACCGCATCATCGCCCACATCCTCGATCGGCAACGTCATCGCCTGACCTAGGTCATCGGCACTGGCGCGGCGCAATACCTCGAGCTCGGGCGCCTGCACGCAGAACGCCAGCGGATCTGGGTAAGGCTGCATGCGCAGGTACAGCGCCGCCGGATGAAAATGCAGGTCGGCGAGATGGGCGCCGTAGGCGTTGTAATTCAGGCATTCGCCCAATTCCCTCAGGGTTTCGACATCGGCATGCTCAAGGCCCAGCGCGCTCGCTGCGGAATACGCCTGGGCGCGCAGGTTGTCCCCGAATGCGGCGACGATGGCCCACGCGCGATGACGGCCTCCGAGATGGCGGTCGACGATCAGGCTGGTGCAGACCGTCGCGGAGGTGTCGATATGGGCCTCGAGCAGCCCGTGATGCGGAATCTCTCCTGCAAAATGATGATCGAAATAGCGCACGCTCGCCCCGATTCGCAGTGCGCCGAGCAGCGCTTCCCGATTGGTATCGAGCGACACGTCGAGGACGGTGAGTTCGTCGCCGGGTTCGGGGGTCACACGCGCCAGCAGCGCCACGTCGCGCTTTACACCGGTTATCAGCGTCGCGTTGCGCGGTTCGGCGAGCCGGAGCTGGTGCAGTGCGCAGAGTCCGTCCGCGTCGCCATTGAAGATGTCATAGAATCTCATGCTGAGCCGTCCGTTGAGCATAGACGGTGCCCGGTCCGGCCCATTTCCCCCACCCCATGAGCGATACGCCTCCTTTGCCGTCCGTGCGTCACGCCCGCAGTTCCAGGCTGGCCGCCTACCTCACCGCAGCTTACCTTCTGCTCGTGGTGTATGCCAGCCTGTCGCCCTTCGCCGATTGGCGCGTGCCGAACGACGAAGCGACGCGATTCCTGTTTGCCGGCTGGCCGTCTTATATCGTCGCCTCGGATGTCGTGCTCAATATCCTGGCTTACATGCCGCTCGGTCTGCTGCTGACCTTGTTGTGGATCGGGCGGACGCCCCGCTGGGTCGCGGTAGTGCTCAGCGTCGCGGCGGGAATGTTGCTGAGCCTGTCGATCGAGTATGCGCAGGCCTATCTGGCCACGCGCATTTCCTCGAACGTCGATGTGCTGACCAATTCGATCGGCGTGCTGGGGGGTGCCGCGGTAGCCCACGTGTGGGGAGAACGCTGGCTGCTGTCGGGAGAACTGCGGCGATTGCGCGAGACCCATTTCCGCGCGGGCGCTCGCACCGATCTCGCGTTCGTGCTGCTTGCCCTGTGGCTGCTCACGCAACTGAACGCGGACATCTGGCTGTTCGGCAACGGCGATCTGCGCCACCTGATTCCCCGCAATCTCGGCGTGCGCTATTCCGCGGACGCCTATCTGCTTCTTGAAGCCGGCGTTGCGGCGCTGAATTTTGCCGGCGTGGCGTTCCTGATCGGTGCCATCGCGCGTTCCTTCGCTGCTGCCGCGGTCTCGGTTAGCGTGCTGATTTTGATGGCGCTGATGTTGAAAACCATTGCGTCGATCGCATTGTTCGTTCCGGGCAATCCCGGCTTGTGGCTGACGCCGGGTTCGGTACTGGGATTGGTGGCAGGCGTGGTGCTGTGGCTGCCGCTGGCGCGGCGCTCGCCGGTGCGTTCGATGCGCGCCGCCGCGATCTGCTTTGCAGCGGGTTTCCTGCTGGTCAATCTCGCGCCGGAGAATCCCTACCTCGTTGCGGCGTTGCAGATTTTTCAACGCGGGCATTTTCTGCGATTCAACGCCATGACCGGGCTGTTGTCGTCGTGGTGGCCCTTGCTGGTGTTCGCCTATCTCGTCTATCTGATAGGTGGCGA
>JANOGH010000330.1:0-5524 GCA_031414075.1 Betaproteobacteria bacterium
GGCCGAGTTGCCCGCGGGGCTCGACGGCAAGGCCTATTACGAACTGCTGTTCTGGGGCGGCGGCCATGTGCTGCAGTTCACCTGGACCCTGCTGATGTTCGTCGCCTGGCTGTGGCTTGCCAGCGAGTCGGGCTGCCCGCTGCCGCTGACGCCGCGGGTAGCGTTGTTGCTGCTGCTGGTGGCGCTGGTATCGGTGTTTCTCACCCCGGTGATCTATCTCGCTTACGACGTCACTTCTGTCGAGCATCACCGGCTGCTCACCTGGCTGATGCGCTTCGGCGGCGGGCTGACCATCCTGCCCATTGGTGCTGCGGTCGTGATCGCGCTGGCGCGCGCCGCACCGGCGCAGGCTGACGAGGGGGCGCTGCGTGCCACGCTGATGATGTCGCTGGTGCTGTTCGCGTTCGGCGGGCTGATCGGGCTCACGATCGACGGCTCCAATGTCAAGGTGCCCGCGCATTACCACGGCAGCATCGTCGGCGTGACGCTCGCGTTCATGGGACTGGTGTATCTGCTGCTGCCGCGGCTGGGTTTCGCCGCGCCCTCGTCGCGCGCCGCTTCCTGGCAGGCGAATCTGTACGGTGCCGGGCAGATGCTGCACATCGCCGGATTGGTGTGGTCCGGCGGCTACGGCGTGCAGCGCAAAGTGGCGGGTGCGGCGCAGGGACTGGACGGCATCGAAAAAATCGCCGGCATGGGCCTGATGGGCCTGGGCGGCTTGATTGCCGTGATCGGCGGCCTGATATTCCTGGTGATCGTGCTGCGCAGTCTGGCCCGCGGGCCGGTGCGGTCGGCGGCTGGTACGGCACCGTAGACGGGCAGCGGGCGAGCATACTTTGATCGTTGCCAATTCCCGGCCAATGCAATCTCCAGTGCGCCGCTCGCGACAGCGAGACTTCAGCCGGCGCGGTGTAGCGCGTTGACCAGCGAGAAAGTGAGCAGCGCAACCGTGAGCATGATGCCGAAGTAAATCATGTCGCGGCGCTTGAAGCGCGCGCCGCAGGCGCGCTCGATGCGGTCGAGTGCCCAATCGGAAAAGAAGTACAGCCCCGCGCCGATTATTGTGAAGTAGAGCAGGTCCATTGTTTGATGCTGATATAAATACACTTCACCTCAACTCGGCGCCGCGATTCTTGATGTGCATCAAGAAAACGTGTGATAACCGACCTGGGCCGCAAGTTTGTCATTGCCGACCCCAAAGGCGTGGGCTAACTTCCCCCCTCGAACCGGAGTTGACGCACAAGTTCTGCCCCAACTGCGACAAGATCCTGCTCGCCGGAAAATGGATTCACGTAGCGCGACAGATTGCTCCCTTGAATCCATCATTCGTTTTCGATTTCTCTTTTCCTCCGCATCCTCCGCGGTGAGAGTTGAACTTCGTTGCCTTTGAAATTTTGACCCTATGAAACTGCTGCTGATCAATCCGAAATATCCGGAAAGCTTCTGGAGCTTCAAGTGGGCGGTGGACGAAGTGCTGCCAGGCAAGCGCACGATCAATCCGCCGCTCGGGCTGGCAACGCTTGCCGCACTCTGCCCGCCGCACTGGCAGGTGACCATCGTCGACGAGAATGTCGAGTCGGTGCCGCTCGATCCGGATGCCGACCTTGTCGGCGTCTGCGGCATGGGTGTGCAGTTCGCCCGCCAGAAGGAACTACTTGGTTTCTATCGCCGGGCCGGCTTTCCCGTGGTGGCCGGCGGCAGCTTCGCTTCGCTGTGCCCGGAGCGCTACGCCGATGTCGCAAACACGGTAGTGGCGGGTGAGGCCGAGTATATCTGGCCGAGATTCTGCGCGGACTTCGAGGCTGGTAGGATGCATGCGCTTTACCATGAGACCGGCACGGTAAGGCTCGAGGATTCGCCGGCACCGCGTTTCGACCTGCTCAAACTGGACCGCTATACCACCGCGACGCTGCAATTCTCGCGTGGATGTCCTTACCTGTGCGAGTTCTGCGACATCATTGTCATGTTCGGCCGCAAACCGCGGCACAAAGGTGTGGATCAGGTCGGGCGCGAGCTGGACGCCCTGCGGGCGGCCGGTGTGCACAATGTGTTTTTCGTCGACGACAACATGATCGGCCACCGCGCCGTCGCGAAGGAATTGTTGCGCTATATCGCCGAGTACCAGCGCCGCCACGGCCGCCCCTTCACCTTCGGCACCGAGGTGTCGCTCAATCTGGCGCAGGATCGAGAATTGCTGGAGCTGTTCCGCGACGCCGGTTTTGCCTGGGTGTTTGTCGGTATCGAGTCCTCCGACCCGCAGACGCTGAAGGACACCCGCAAGCCCCAGAATGTGCACGAGGACGTGCTGACCTCGGTGCGACGCATTTACGAGTACGGCATCGACGTGCTGGCCGGCTTCATCGTCGGCTTCGACAACGATACGCTGGAGACTTTCGAGCACCAGACCCGTTTTATCCTCGACTCCGGCGTGCAGGCGGCGATGGTCGGACTGCTCACCGCGCTGCCGAAAACGCCACTGTATCAGCGCCTGGAGAAGGAGGGGCGATTGCGCATGGAGGTGAGCGGCACCGACAACACCAAGCCGGCTACCAATGTGGTGCCCAAGCGCATGTCCTACGACGAAATGATCGCGGCCTATGAGGAAATGTACCGACAGTTGGTGTCGGATCGGGCGATCGCGGAACGCGTGCTCAACAAGCTGCGCTTCATGCCGCAGCCGGTGTATGGCGGCGAGTATACGGCCGCGCAGCGCTTCGGCATCGTCTGGCGGCTGCTCGTGTGGGGCGTGCTGCGTGGCGGGCCGTCGCGACTGTGGCATTTCCTGCGCTCGCTGCCGCTCACCAGTCCGCGCAAGCTGCCACTGGCGATGGTCGATTGGATTGGTGGGCTGTCGATGCGCGATTATGTTGACCGGCATTTCCCCACGGAGCCGGTGGACGCGGGCGTGGTGGAGAGGTTATTCGCCAGGATGCAGCGGCTCAAAAGCGTGAGTCTGGCGCGTACCCGGGCCGTGCTGACCTTGCGCAGGCTCGCCGTTCCCGAGCTTTCGATCTGTGTGCGCGGCGGACTGCCGCGCACCTTCTTTTCCGAGATCGGCCGGCGTCTCGACAAACTGCTGTGCCGGACCCGGGCCACGCTGACGCTGCGCATCGAAGGCCTGCGGGAACAGGAACTGCCCGACTTGAACCGCCTGCTGGCGCGCCTGGCGCGCTACGGTGACCGGGTGTCCATCGTCCTCGACGAAAAGATGCGCAAGCTGGTGCGCATCGATTCTTCGGTATTTCGCCTCGTGCTGGCAGCGGACACCGCCTGAAAGACCGCAAGCGAGAAGTGATTCCTTGACCTGGGTCAAGAAATACAAATGCCGCGGCGCGATCGATGCAAATCCATGAAAGTCATGAGCCACCTTTGCGGCAAATGACTAGCTGCGAATCAGAAAATACCCCTCGCGCGCGTCGTGTTTCGGCGCCCACACTCTGTAATGAAACCTGCATGCCGGCGCATGCGTTTGCTCCACAGCGGCTGTGCCGGCAGGCCTGTTTCGTGGCAGCGGATGCGGCTGGTGCCGCCACCGTTGGTCAAAGATGCATCGTCAACCAAGGAGGCAATGATGAAGAAGTGGTCTGATCCTAGCTACTGCGACATTCGCCTGGGCTTTGAAGTAACCGCCTACGTGTACGTCCGCTGAGTGAGGGAGCACGGGGGCGGCCCTGTCCGCTCCCGTGCAACCTGCTGCGAAGGAGGCAACGCATGAACAACGAACCTGCCCTGTTTGCACCGCAGGACCGGCCGGTCGTCAATCCGCTCTACCTGTTCCGCTGGGAGGATACGCAGCAGGCCTGGGTGCTGCTGTATCCGGAAGGCGTGGTGAAACTCAACGACAGCGCCGGCGAGATCCTCAGGCGCTGCGACGGCCGCACTGTCGCCGACCTCGTGTCCGAGTTGCAGGGCGAGTTCGACGCCGAGGAACGCGAAGTGGAAACCGGCGTTTACAAATTTCTGGAGGCTTCCCATGCCAAGGGATGGATCCGTCGTCAGGCTTGACGGCCAGGGCAAGCCGCTCTGGCTGGTACTGGAACTCACTTATCGCTGCCCGCTTGCCTGTCCCTGGTGCAGCAACCCGGTGGACTTCGAAAGGTACGACAACGAGCTCACCACCGACGAGTGGAAACGCGTGCTGCGCGAGGGACGCGAACTCGGCGCGTTGCAGCTCGGTTTCACCGGCGGCGAACCGATGCTGCGCAAGGATCTCGAGGAACTGGTCGGCGAGGCGCACCGCCTGGGCTATTACACCAATCTCATCACCTCCGGCATCGGCCTTGCGGAGGCACGCCTCAAGGCGCTCAAGGATGCCGGGCTCAACCAGATCCAGCTTTCGATCCAGTCCAGCGACCGGACGATGACCGATGCCCTGGTCGGCGCGCGCGCCTTCGACCACAAGCTGAAGGTCGCGCGGATGATCAAGGCCTATGGCTTCCCGATGGTGCTCAACGTCCCGGTATTCCGCCAGAACATCGAGCTGGCCGCGGACATCCTCGCCATGGCGGAGGACATCGGCGTGGACTATCTCGAATTCGCCAATATTCAGTACTACAACTGGGCGATGGTGAACCGCGACGAACTGCTGCCTTCCCGCGAACAGTTGCAGCGCGCGGAAGCGGTGGTGCAGGAAGCGCGCAAGCGCCTGCAAGGCAAGATGACCATCTATTTCGTCATCCCCGACTATTTCGAGGAACGCCCCAAGGCGTGCATGAATGGATGGGGTTCGATCCATCTGACCATCGCACCCGACGGTGCGGCGCTGCCTTGTCAGGAATCGCGCCTGATTACCGGGCTGGAGTTTCCGACTGTGCGCGAGAAGAGCCTCGCCTGGTTGTGGAACGAGTCGCCGACGTTTCGCAAATTCCGCGGCGCGGACTGGATGAAGGAGCCCTGTGCGAGTTGCGACGAGAAGGAGAAGGATTTCGGCGGTTGCCGCTGCCAGGCGATGCTGCTCACCGGAGATGCCGGGAACACCGATCCGGCTTGCGCGAAGTCCCCGCACCATCACCTCATCGAGCAGGCGGTAGCGCGAGCCGGCGATCCGGCACGCGTACCCCGGCCGCTGATCATGCGGCGCGCGAGCCGGGAAGAACTGGAGATCGCACTCGGATGAAGAATCTGCTCGACAGCGCGCGCGGCACCATCTTGGCCGGAGTGGGACTGACGCTAGTCCTGTGGATGCTCGCGCGCTGGCTGGTGCACGCAGCGCCTTGGTGGTAATCAAGCAAAAGAACAGGATTGAACCACGGAGGACACGGAGGACACGGAGAAAAAACGGGGTAATTCGAGAATCGATATTGTACAGACGGTATAGCGTGACGGCCGCTCGTTGTCGCCAGAGCAAATCTCCTGCGAGCCGGCATGTTATCTATCCGTTTCCACCTTGCTCTTTCTCCGTGTCCCAAAAGGGTACTCCACGCTTCGCGAGGGTATCCGTGTCCTCCGTGGTGAAAGACTTTGTATGGAAATATCCTGATGGAAACACAGATGTTTGATCTGCTGCTGCGCTGGCTGCATTTCT
>JANOGH010000331.1:0-2794 GCA_031414075.1 Betaproteobacteria bacterium
AGTGCCGACACGGGCAAGCTGCCGGCGTATGCCGGGGTACCGGTCTCGCAGGGCCGCTTCGTTATCTATCGGGTTACCCAGGTCAAGGATGTTGCGCAAACCACTGGCGAGCAACGCAAGGCGCTGGCCAAGCAGTTGGCGCAGATGATCGGACAGGAACAGTACATCGCCTATGTCGCCAGCCTGCGCGAAAGAGCCGACGTCAAGATAGACAAGAAGAAACTGGAACAGGGCTCCTGATCGTATCCGGCTAGCAGAAAGCCCGCATGGAGACGTCCGTGCGGGCTTTTTTACTCGATCTGGCCCACGGCGGTGGTGTTGAACCCGGCGTCGACATAAGTGATTTCGCCGGTGATGCCGCTGGCCAGATCACTGCACAGGAACGCAGCCGTGTTACCGACTTCGTCGATGGTCACGTTGCGGCGCAACGGCGATTGCTTTTCGGAGAGCGCCAATAATTTACCGAAATTGCCGATGCCGGCAGCAGCCAGCGTCTTGATCGGGCCGGCCGAAATGGCGTTCACGCGTATTCCCTTTGGGCCAAGACTCTGCGCCATGTAGCGCACGTTTGCTTCGAGGCTGGCCTTGGCGAGCCCCATCACGTTGTAACTCGGGAAAGACCGTTCGGCGCCGAGAAAAGTCAATGTCAGCAGCGCTGCGTTGCGGCCCTGAATCATCGGCAGTCCGGCTCTGGCCAGTGCGGCAAAACTGTACGAACTGACGTCGTGGGCGATGCGGAACGCCTCCCGGCTGACGGAATCCAGATAGTCGCCGGCGAGCGCTTCTCGCGGCGCGAAGGCGATCGAATGAATGATGCCGTCAAGACCATTCCATTGCTTCCTGAGCTCGGCGAACAAGGCATCGATCTCCGCGTCGCTGGCCACATCGCACGGAAGCACCAGTTTGCTGTCGAATTCCGAGGCCAGTTCAACCACGCGATCCCTGACCCGCTCGCCCTGATAGCTGAAGGCAAGCTGCGCGCCTTCGCGGCGCATGGCCTTGGCGACGCCATAGGCGATCGAGCGACTGCTGAGTAAACCGGTGATCAGTATGTTCTTGTTCTGCAGAAATGCCATGCTCGTTTCCCGTTAAAAACCGGGTCATTATAGCGAAACCCCCAGCGCGGCCGGCGCCGGGTTGCAAGACGATCAACCGCCGCCGGGGATTCCGCTACACTTGGCCGTAATGAAAGGGCTGATAACAATTACGGCGCTGGTGCTGCCGGCAGTGCTCGGCGGCTGCAGCGGACCATGGAACGATCCCTATCCGGCACAGGAAGCCGGCAAGAACATCCTCTATTCGTCGTTCGCCGAAAGACCCAAGCATCTCGATCCGGTGCAGTCCTATGCGGAAAACGAGGCGGTATTCACGGCGCAGATCTACATGCCGCCGCTGCAGTATCACTATCTGAAGCGGCCTTACGAGCTGACCACGCTCGCCGCCACGGAAGTGCCGCGGCCGGCCTACTACGATGCATCCGAGCACAGATTGCCGGAGTCCGCACCGGGCGACAAAGTCGCCTACAGCGTCTACGAGATCCATATCCAACCCGGCATCCTGTACCAGCCGCACCCTGCCTTCGCCCGGGACGAAAACGGAAAATTCCGTTATCACCAGCTCAAACGAGAAGACCTGAAGCACGTCTATGAGTTGCGCGATTTCAAGTACACCGGCACCCGGGAGCTGATGGCCGAAGACTATGCATTCCAGATCCGGCGTCTTGCCCATCCGAAGCTGCATTCGCCGATCTTTGGGCTGATCAGCGGATATATCGTTGGCCTGAAGGATTTTGGCGAGAAGCTGAAGCAGGCAGCCCAAACGCCTGCGGCAGACGGATATCTCGATCTCACGCAGTTTCCCCTCGATGGCGTACAGGTCGTCGACAGCCATACCTATCGCATCAAACTGAAGGGCAAGTATCCGCAGTTCGTCTACTGGCTCGCCATGCCGTTCTTCTCCCCGGTTCCCTGGGAGGCAGAACGCTTTTATTCGCAGCCTGGCATGACGGACGGAAAAAATCTCTCGCTGGACTGGTATCCCGTGGGCACGGGCGCCTACATGCTGACGCTGAACGATCCGAACCGCATGATGGTCCTGGAGCGCAATCCGAACTTCGCCGGCGAGCCGTATCCGTCCGAAGGCGAGGAGGGCGACAAGGAGGCCGGTCTGCTCGACGACGCCGGCAAAATGATGCCCTTTGTCGACAAGGCCGTATTCAGCCTTGAGAAAGAGAGCATTCCATACTGGAACAAGTTCCTGCAGGGTTACTACGATGCCTCCGGCATTACGTCCGACAGTTTCGACCAGACCGTGCAGATTAACGGCAGCGGTGACGTGACACTCGCGGATGAAATGCGCAGGCAGGACATCCGGCTGCAGACCTCGGTCGCAACTTCGGCGATGTACATGGGCTTCAACATGCTCGACCCGGTGATCGGCGGTGATTCAGGGCGCACGCGCAAGCTGCGCCAGGCGATCTCCATTGCGATCGATCAGGAAGAATTCATCTCCATTTTCACCAACGGCCGCGGCATCCCGGGACAGGGACCGATCCCACCGGGAATATTCGGACATCGCGACGGGCGGGAGGGCCTCAATCCTTACGTCTATGACTGGATCGACGGCAGGCCGGCGCGCAAGCCGTTGGCCTATGCGAAGAACCTGCTGGCTGAGGCGGGCTATCCCGACGGGATCGACAAGGTCACCGGGAATCCGCTGGTCATCTACTTCGATACGACATTGAGCGGCGTCGGGGGCAAATCCCGGATCGACTGGCTGACCAAGCAGTTTCAGA
>JANOGH010000332.1:0-8617 GCA_031414075.1 Betaproteobacteria bacterium
GTCTGGATTACCGCCTCCGTCGGCACCAGCAGGGTTTCCATTTTCGCAGCCGGAGCGAAGTTGACTGTGGCAAACATGCCCGGAACCAGTCGACCGTCGGAGTTGGCTACCTCGATTCGTACCTTGAGCGTGCGGGTCGCAAGAGCGACCTCCGGCAGGATGGCATTCACGCGGCCCTTGAACGTGGTGCCGGGTAGCGCGGGTGTGCGTGCCTCCACGGGATTGCCCGGGCGCACCTGTGCTGCGACATTTTCGGGAACTTCGGCATTGATCCAGACGGTGCTCAGCCCGTTGATGCGGAACAGCGTCGCACCCGCCATGACCGTCATGCCTTCGCGCGCACCGAGTTCCGTGACGACGCCACTGATCGGCGCATTCACGGTCAATCGCGCGTGGACTGTGCCGGTCGATTCGACCAGACGGATCTGATCCTCCGTCATGCCAACCAGGCGCATGCGTTGCCGCGCACCTTCCTGCAAACCTTCCATCAGGTCACTCAAACCGGTGGTGGCGATGCGTTTTGCGGAGAGATATTCTTCCTGTGCCGCGACCCACTCGGGAACATAGATTTGGGCCAGCGGCTGGTTCTTGCGCACCGGGTCGAGCGGCGCGCGTACGTAAAGTTTTTCCACGAAGCCGTTGCTGCGTGCCTGCACGACCGCCAAATCGCGTTCGTTGTAGGCGACGCTGCCGACCGCCTCGACCATCTGTGTGATCGCGCCAAGCGTCACCTCTGCCGTGCGCACGCCCAGGTTCTGCTGTACGCGCGGGCTGATCCTTACCGTACCCTCGTCGCCAGCGTCTCCGGCATAGACGGGGACCAACTGCATGTCCATGAAGGGAGATTTGCCGGGCTTGTCGAATTTCTGCTGCGGAACCATGGGATCGTGCCAGTAGAGGACCTTCTTGCCTGGTGTGGCATCGGTGGCTCCTTGCTGCGCGCCATTATCCGCCGGCGCCATGCTGACGGAAGCTGGGTCTGCCATTTTCATGCCGCGGTTCATGCCGACCGAATAGAGGCCATAACCGGCCGCACCCAGGAAGACCGCGGCGGCAAGCGCAAGGACGAAATGTCTGCTTTTCATTTCAGTTCCTTCGCGCGATTCGCGGTCGACCGCGCCGGGATGCTCGCCTGAGTCATTCCCGCGCTGTCGGGAATGAGGAAATTCAGTTGCCCCCACAGGCGCGCAACATCCGCTTCCAACCCTACAGCCTTCATGCGCACATCGATCTCATTGCGGCGAGCCAGCAGCAGGTCGGTCAGGTTCGCCTTGCCGCCCTGGTAGGCGGCGAGCGCGGCCCGGGTGCGTTCCCTGGCGAGCGGAACAAGTTCGCGATCGTAGCGGACGAGGCGCTCCTGGCCGTTTTCCCATTCGGTGATCATTGCCCGCACTTCGCCGATGTGCGCGCGCAGCGCCTCCTCACGCCTGGCCTTGGCCTGATCGGCCAGCGCCAGCTTGGAGGCGAGCTCCCGGTTCTGACGGTTTTTCTGGTCCCACTGCAGCGGAATCGAAACACCGACCGACACCATGTTCGAGTACGCGGGACCGCGCTGGGCGTAGCTCACTTCGACACTCCAGTCCGCTTTCTTGTCGGCTTGGGCCAGCTTGGCTTCAGTCATGGCAATTTGCTCCTGGCTGGTGAGTGCGGAGATTTCCGGGTGATGCCCGAGCTCAGCGTCGAGCGCAGCAGTATCCAGACGAATGGACCCGATCGCAGGTTTGTCCGCCAATGGCGCCTCGGCGGCGTCGCCAATCCAGCGGGTCAGGGCGGTCTTGGCGCTGCGAATGCGACGGTTGATCTCGCTGGCCAGGTCCTCGAACCCGACCTGGGCGCTGTGCGCCGCAAAGACATCGGCCTGACTGCCGCGGCCGGCACGGTAGGCGCCTTCGGCGGCCACGATTTCGAGCTTGGCCTCCGCGGCTTGCTGCGCAATCACCGCCGCGAGCGCTTCCGCATAGTAGCGGTCGAACCAGGCGAGCGCGGTGTCGCGCTGGATGGCGGCAATCATCGCGGCTTTCTCGGCAAGGGACTTTTCGGCTTCGCGCTCGAATCGCTGGGCGCGCAACTGGCGCTTTTCCGAGCGGGTGAACTCCTGCGTGACGCCGACATAGCGTTGGGTCATGGAATCGCTGGTCACACTGAACTGATCGGCCCCGTTGATCGGCAGGTTGTCGATGCCGAGCCTGAGCACAGGATCTGGCAATTGTCCGGCGGCCACCGCCATTTCGCGAGAGGCAGCGACTGCCCCGTCCTGCGCCGGTATCTGAAGCGAGCGCTCGATTGCGCGCCGTTGCGCCTCGGCGAGCGTGAGCGGCGCCTCGGCGCCAAAAAGAAAACCGTAGAACGCGAGTGTGCCCGCGAGGTTGGCCAAGAGGATTGCACGGGCAAGCCCGCGAAAGGCTTTCGGTTCCCGATCGGGCGCGCCGCAGGAATCGATCCGCATAAGCTTGATGGGTGCGGCAGGGGTAACCCTTGCCAGAAAAATCAGAGAATTCATGATGCCTCCGCAAAGAAAACACGAACGGCCGCTCACGCGGCGAATTCAATGCTGGCGAAGGCTAAAGCTGGAAACTACAGAAGCGAATCGAGGGAGGCGGGTCGGGGGAGCGCGCAAGAACAATAACGACGTCCGGAAGTCTGGCGCTGGTATCGCGTGCCACCGGAACAGTCAGCACCGGCAGAGCAGGCATCTCGGCGACTGCAAGCTGCACTTCAGAGGTGCTCTGATTGTCGGCTGTGCATTGTTGCAGGCAGGCGTTGCGGTTCACCTGCTCGGTGCAGCCGCCTTCGTGACTGGTTTCCGCAAAGGCCATCGCTGGCGAAGGGGAGGCTGCGACGCAGGCATGCGCGGCGCCGATTGCTTGCGCGAATAACAGCGCTGCGGCAACCAGCCAGCCAGTCAGTTCACGAGGGCGTCGGGAAAGCATCACCTGTCCATTGTAATCCCGGTTATGGCCTGAGTCGACCTTGCAATGGTCCTAAGACCTGAAACGTCACGGTTTCGTTCCCAATTTATGTCCTGATCGCCAGCACTGAGATGTTTTTTACGCCGAATTTCTTGCTGGCGCCACGCGCGTTATCCGAGATGAACTGATAGGTGGGATTGTCCTGGACTTTGACCACCTTCATGCCAGCCGCTGCGATCTGGCCGCGATAGTTGTCCTGCTGGGCGGCTCCGCCAACGCAGGCGGCCCATCGCGTCGAGTTGCACACGATGGTTTCGGGCAACTGAACATGTTCCTCCTGGAAAAGAATTGGTGTTGGCTGGTCAGCGCCGCACACCGATGGTGAGCAGATATTCGCGCGGCACACAGATGCCGAGCTCAGTGGGGAAGCCGTTGTGGAAGGCGATGAAATCGCGGCGCAACTCGGCGCGACGAGCTTCGTTGAGATTGCCTGCGAGGGCCTTGGTCGGTCCGTAGCTCATCGAGAATGTGTTCCACGCCGCCTCGCCGCTCGACTCGCGGTAAAACGAGGTGCCTCTTTCGAAGCGCAGGTCGAAGGCGCCCCCGAGCAGCTCGCGAACGCGCTCCGCCTTGCCCCATTCAAACGGCGAAGGCGGCGCTGGATTGGGCGGCGGTGGCATATAGGGCTTCATCACCAGAAACATCTTGAAGAGGTTACTGTCGGGGAGCCACGTGGTGAGTGCCACGCGTCCGCCCTTGCGGGTCACGCGCGCGACTTCGGCGGCAGCCGCTTCAGGCCGGCTCGCGAACATCACACCGCACGTCGAGATGACGGCGTCGAACTCTGCGTCTGCGAAGGCCAGTTTTTCAGCATCACCGATGCGATACTCGATATCGAGGCCTTCGGCTTTGGCTCGCTCGCGCGCGGCGGCGACCAGATCGGCCGCGATATCGGCGCCGATCACCGTGGCCCCCCGCTTGGCGACGGCACGCGAGGTCCAGCCCGTTCCGGTCGCAAGATCGAGGATGCGCTCGCCAGGCTGCGGATCGAGGCGCAGCACGCAATGCTCGATCGAATCGGCAATACCCCGGCTGACCTGATCGTACCTGGCGCCACCGGAACTCCATACGGCGGCGGGTCTTTCATTGTGTGGCTGGACGCCAGCTGTCGTGTTCATGGCGAAAACCTCCCTTCTGGTTGGGCCCAGGGACGCGGCCAGTGATGACGGTTAGGTGATACGCGAGCCTGTTGTCGTGAATGACCGGCGAAAGGTCGACATGACTGCGTTGACATATTTGTTGAATCTGGATTATATTCCAATACTCGTTAGATTGTTAAATTGTATGCGCGAACTGAAGAATCTTTTGTATGAGCAGGTCAGCCGTATCGGCAAAGCGCTGGCGAGTCCCAGGCGCCTGGAACTCGTCGAATTGCTGTGTCAAAGCGAGAAAACAGTCGAAATGCTCTCGCAGCAGGCTGACATCAGCGTCAAGCTGGCGAGCGCGCATTTGAAGGAATTGCGTATGTCCCGGCTAGTGGACACACGCAAGGAGGGTAAGTACGTGTTCTATCGGTTGGCTGAACAGGGGGTCGCCGACCTCTGGGTGAACCTGCGGGGGCTGGCCGAAGAGCGCTTGGTCGATCTGCAGATGGGTCTCAACTCGCTTGTCACTCATGGCGGCGACCTTCGTGGGGTCAGCCGGGATTCGATTCTCAAGCAGGCGCGCAGCGGGGAGGTTGTCGTCATCGATGTGCGCCCTGAGGATGAGTTCGCGGCCGGACACCTTCCGTACGCGCGGTCGCTGCCCCTCACCGAGCTCAAGAAGCGGCTGAACGAATTGCCGAAGAATAAACCCGTGGTTGCCTATTGTCGCGGCCCGTTCTGCATGATGGCCAAGGATGCGGTAGCGCTCCTTCAAAAGCGCGGGTATCAGGCCTTCAAGCTGGACGACGGTGTGGCCGAATGGCGAGCCCGCGGGTTGCCAGTCGAGCAGTAGTTGCCGTGAGGAGAGTTTCAACATGAAGACTCTGTTCATTCTGAATGATGCGCCGTACGGCAGCGAACGAAGCTATAACGGCCTGCGCCTGGCGGGATCGCTGTCGAAGGCCGAAGGCGAGGAGGTGAAAGTGTTCCTGATCGGGGATGCCTCCGCCTGCGCTAAATCCGGACAGAAGGTGCCAGAGGGTTTCTACAACATCCAGATCATGCTCGGCCGGGTGGTGCGTAACCACGGCGAGGTCGGCGTGTGCGGAACCTGCATGGATGCGCGCGGCGTCGCCGAATCCGAGCTGCTGGAGGGCACACGCAAGAGCACGCTGGCGGAACTGACGACCTGGACGCAGTGGGCCGACAAACTGATCGTGTTCTGAGGAACTATCATCGCACACGGCAAAACAGTCCTCGTTCTCGGGGGCGGCATCGGGGGCGCCGTCGCGGCCACCAGACTGCGCCAAATGCTGCCCCGCGAACACCGGGTGGTCCTGGTTGAACGGGAATCCCAACATGTGTTTGCCCCTTCTTTCCTGTGGATGATGATCGGTCAACGCAGCGCGGACCAGATCTCGCGTCCGATGGTGGCGCTGGCCAAGCGTGGAATCGAATTGATCCAGGGCACAATCGAACGCATCGACCCTGCGGCGCGCACGATCAGGGTCGACGGGAAAGAGCTCTCGGGCGACTACGTGGTGATTGCCCTCGGTGCCGATCTCGCGCCGGAAACGATTCCCGGGCTTTCGCAGGCAGGCCACAACTTCTACACTCTGATCGGAGCCGAATCGTTGCGCGATGCGCGGCTCAAAGTGCGGTCGGGCCGGATCGTCGTGCTGGTGAGCGCCATGCCGTTCAAATGTCCCGGCGCACCCAACGAAGCCGCCATGCTGCTGGAGTACGACTGTCGCCAGCGCGGGGTTCGCGATCGGGTGCAGCTCGACCTCTATACGGCCGAACCCGGCCCGATGCCGGTCGCGGGATCAGCGGTCTCGGGCGCACTGCGCGAGATGATCGAATCGAAGGGCATCGGATACCACCCCAACCACGCGGTGACGGCCGTCGATCCGGCGCAACGGCGTATCAGCTTCGCCAATGGCGCCACCGCCGACTTCGATTTGCTCGCTTACATCCCGCCCCACCGGGCGCCGCAAGTGGTGCGCGATGCCGGCGTGTGCGCAGACAGCGGCTGGGTGCCGGTAGACCGCGGCATGATGACGACGAAATTCCCGGGCGTATTCGCCATCGGCGACGTGACGGGAATCATGCTCACGTCGATCAACAAGCCATTGCCGAAAGCGGGCGTGTTTGCCCACAACGAGGCCGAGGTGGTGGCCCACAACATCGCCCGAGCAGTTACCGGCAAGGGAGCAGAGCGGCGCTTTACGGGCGACGGCGCATGTTTCCTCGAAAGCGGCGATGGCCGTGCCGCTTTCGGCAGCGGCAACTTCTACGCCGACCCTGCGCCGCAAATCAGACTCAGGCAACCCAGCATGATTTTGCATCTGGGGAAGGTGGCATATGAGAAATTCTGGCTCTTCCGGCGGTTTTAGCGCTGCGAAGCACACACGAGGCGTACCCGGATCGCCGCGTATTTTGTGCCCACGGGGTGAGATGGCGTTTCGATATCGTGCCTGGGCGTCAAAGCGGTTTGACCCAGATCAATCGCAGGATGCGACACAGGAGTATGTTGATTTTTGGTAGCCGGTGCGGAATGACGCGCCGATGCAGCGGGTGCAGCAAGTCCACTGGGCTCGCTTCTGCGCCAAGATCCATATAGAGACGAGCCCATTGGCGATGTTACGGAGGATGAAAATGAAATATTGGCTGATAGTTTTCTTAACCGCGTTGGTGCTGGGTCTGCCGGTAGCCCAGGGGCAGTCCGATACGCAAGGTCCCAATGCGGAGCAAATGACTCAGATGCAGGAGCGCATGAAAAAGATGCAGGAACAAATGGACCGGATTCACCAGGTGAAGGACGCGAAGGAGCGGCAGAAACTCGTTCAGGAACACATGAAGACCATGAAGGAGCAAATGAAGGACATGCGCGGCATGGGCGGCGGCATGATGATGGGAATGATGGGTGAGCGCGGTCGCGGGACGCCCGGTCCGAGCGGTCAGGATCCTGCAGCGCGCGAAAAGATGATGCAGGACCGGATGGACATGATGCAAATGATGATGGAACACATGATGGATCAAATGCAGATGCAAGCGCCGGTCAAGTAACGAGGAGAGGTGATTCATATGATGGATGGGTTCGGATGGGGACCAGGGTTCGGAGGGATATCGATGATTCTGTTCTGGGGGCTGGTGATTCTTGCCATCGCGGCGCTTGCCAAATGGCTGATGCAGCAACCTCCAGGTGGCGGCAGTCCCAGGGAAAAGATGCCGCTGCAGATTTTGCAGGAACGCTACGCGCGCGGAGAGATGGACCGGGAGGAGTACGAGCAAAAGAAGCAAGATCTGATGTCACAGAGGTAATGCGTTCAGAAGGGCGGACTCGACGGATGTTTCTCATCGCGCTAATCAAAGGATGGAAGGCACTCGCAAAATCAGTCTGATAGGAGGACAAAGATGTTTTTCAAGCAACTCGCCACAAAAGAATCTTCCCTTTCTTATTTCTTCGGTTGCGGGACCCTCGGCAAGGCTGTCGCCGTCGATGTGGTGGCGGGGGATGAGGACTGGTTTATCGAGCAGGCGAGCACAGCCAAATCAGAAATCACCCATGTTATCGACACCCATATCCATGCCGACCACTATTCGGGCGGTCGAAAACTGGCGGCGATGACTGGTGCGGCCTACTGCCTGCACGAGAGCAATCAGGATTTCGTGAAGTTCCCGTTTACGCCGTTGCATGATGGCCAGACCATCGAAGCCGGCAATACGATACTCAAGGTCATGCACACCCCGGGTCATACAACGGACGGCATGTCGCTCGTAGTCACCGACAAGCGCCGCAGCGGTGAGCCGTGGTTTGTCCTGACCGGGGATACGCTTTTCGTCGGCGCGGTCGGCAGGCCGGACCTCGCGGGGCGGGAGCGCGAAATGGCCGGCATCCTCTTCGATACGCTGCGCAATCGGATTCTGCCGCTGCCCGATACGCTGGAGATCTTTCCCGGCCATCAGGCGGGAAGCGTTTGCGGTGCCGGCCTCTCGGGCAAGCCGTCCTCGACTCTCGGCTTCGAGAAGCGCTGGAACCCGGCCCTGTCCATCAACGACCGGGAAAAATTCATCGAGCACGTGGTGCGCGAGATTCCGGTCCGTCCCGCCAACATGGACCAGATTGTCGCGGCCAACATTGCCGGCTGAACCCGCTCACGAACCAGCCATTCATGCCTCACGCCAGCGAACTCCTGCACGGCATTCGCCATAACCTCGACCAGTTCGCTCATCAGTTGCTGCAAGTGCTGCTGGTGGGGTTCACCATCGGCATGATGCGCACGGTTGTGCCGGCGCTCGCAGAGAGCGAGTTCGGTGTACCCCGCAACTCCTTCATGTTGCTCAGCGCTTTTGTGGTCGCGTTCGGTTTTGTGAAAGGCGTGATGAATTTCGTTGCCGGCCGGCTCTCTGACCGCATCGGGCGCAAGCGCGTGCTGCTGCTCGGCTGGCTCGTGGCGTTACCAATTCCGCCGATGCTGCTGTGGGGGCCAAGCTGGAATTGGATCGTGGCGGCGACGGTTCTCCTCGGCGTCAACCAGGGGCTCACCTGGTCGATGACCC
>JANOGH010000333.1:0-12181 GCA_031414075.1 Betaproteobacteria bacterium
CGTCTCCTTCCGCGCCACACCCATGTCCCACTCTCTCGGCCAGCTCCTCATGACCGGCGTGCCCGGCCCCGTGCTCGACGCCCAGACGGCGGCGATCTTCCGGCGCATCCAGCCGGGGGCGTTCATCCTTTTCGGGCGGAATATCGAAGTTCAAGTCGCCCCAGCTTCCTTTTGTGATCGGCGGTCTGGCTGAAGCGGGAGGTCCGATGACCCCCAACAAGCAGAAGGTCTTTGATGCGCAGATGGCTGTCGGCGACCGGGTCAAATATCCCGAATTCAAGGGCAATCTCATCAGTGTCGACACGCGACCGATGTGTCGCCCGCTAGCCGAATGCCCTGGTGGGCGCGACTGCTACAAGGGAAACGCGGGATCCTATCTCGAGATTGGTGAAGCGCTGGGCAAAGCCATGCTGGATTTGATCAGCCAAAAGCCCAAATAGGATCTGCCCTGTGACTCGAGGATTCCTGTTCGGCGTGCTCATGGCCTTCAGATCGGCGATGCCGTTCCTTGTGGCTCTGCTGATCATCGCCGCATTGTCTATCGATACGACGACGGGACTTGCTCAGGATTTACCCGACGGGACTGATGCGGCCAAAAAGCAAATGGCGGCGCTTCGCGTTCCCGCGGGGCTGACAGTCGATCTGTTTGCGGCCGAGCCAAAGCTGGCTTCTCCCGTGGCGATTGGTCTCGATGAACGCAATCGAGTCTTCGTCGCGGAAGAGTACCGCTTCAATCTGGGAACCGAAGAGAATCGCACTCGCCCGTTTCTGCTGGAGGATGATCTCCAATTGCAGACGACGGACGATCGTCTTCGCATGTACGAAAAATGGGCCGCTGAATTCAAAGGCGGTATGGAATGGTTTACCAGGGTAGCCGACCAGGTGCGCCTCGTCGAAGACACCGACGGCGATGGCCGCGTGGATCGTTCGACGGTCTTTGCTCCCGGATTCAACGCGACTCTCGATGGGCTGGCGGCCGGTGTGATGGCGACCGATGGCGATGTGTTCTTCACCTGCATCCCAAATCTGTGGCGCCTTCGTGACACTGATGGCGATGGTGTGGCCGACGAACGTACGGTCCTACAGTCTGGCTTTGGCGTCAACGCCGGATTCCTTGGCCACGATCTGCATGGCCTGTGCTGGGGGCCGGATGGCAAGCTGTATTTCTCAATCGGAGATCGTGGGTTTCACTTGAGAACTCGCGACGGCAGAACCTTGCATGGTCCGCGCACCGGGGCAATCTTTCGGTGTCTTCCCGACGGAAGCGAAATGGAAGTCGTCATGCGAGGACTCCGGAATCCTCAGGAGATCATCTTCGACAAAGACGGCAACCTGTTTGCCGTCGACAACAACTGCGACAATGGCGATCATTCCCGGCTGGTCTATGTCATCGAAGGCGGACACGGCGGCTGGAACATGGCATTCCAGAGTTTGCCGGAACCGTATCTGACCGGTCCGTGGCATGCCGAGAAAATGTGGCATCTGCCCGAGTCTCACGCTGCGGCCACAAGCGTTGCCAAGGATTCAGCCATCGCGACGACGGCTCCCCTCGTTGCTGATGATCGTCCCGCATGGGTGCTGCCTCCGGTTGGAAAACTGGGCGCTGGGCCATCGGGATTTACCTATTATCCGGGAACCGGGCTGGCAGAGCGTTATGACCACCATTTCTTTCTGTGTAACTACACCGGCAATGGTGGCATCGAATCTTTTTCCGTCGTGCCTCGTGGTGCCGGATTCGAAGTTGGCGACGCGCATGATTTTCTGAAGCCCCTTTTTGCCACCGATTGTGAGTTCGGATATGACGGCCGACTCTACGTGTCTGATTTTGTGAATCTCATCTGGAATGGTGGCACCTCCGGTGGACGACTTTATCGAGTCACAGATCCGGCCAATCAGTCGACTGCTGTCGTTGCGGAAACCACAAACCTGATGCGAGTAGGCATCAGAGGCCTGCCTCCGGGCCGGTTGTCGGAGCTTCTCGGCCATCGCGATCTGCGAATTCGTCAGCGAGCCCAGTTCGCTCTGGGGGCGTTGGGGGAAACTTCAACTTCGATATTCACGGAAGCGACTGCAGCCACCAATCCACTGTTGAAGCGCCTGCATGGAATCTGGGGACTGGGACAAATCGCCGCGAATGCACAGCGAATCCTCTTGGCGGCAACAGCGAAGTCCGACGCTCGGCCCTTGTCGGGCTGCGTCATGCTTCAAGAGAACACGGCGGCAGAATCGCTGACACGGCTGCTGAACGATGAACATCCGGAAGTGCGTGCTCAGGCTCTGCGAACTCTGGGGGATCTCCGCTATCGGCCGGCCGCTCGTGGTGTGACGGAAAAGCTCAAAGATGGTGATTCACGAGTTCGCATGTTCGCCGCGTTGGCGGTGGGGCGAATGAAGCATGCTGCCGCATTGCCTGATGTGATTGAAATGCTGCGGGCCAACGGATCTTCAGATCCATGGTTGCAACACGCTGGGGTGATGGCTCTGGCCGGAATCAAGGATCGTTCCACGCTGTTGAGCTATGCGGCCGACAAAGATCCGGCGATCCGCAGCGCCGTGTTGTTAACCGTTCGCAAATGGCTGTTGGAACCACAGGAGCAATGGGTGACCACAGAGGCCGATGACATCCCTCCGTATTCTCCCGACGCAGCGGATGTTGGTGTGATGGCTGCTTTTCTAAAAGACACGGATCTCCAGATTGTGGCGGAGGCGGCGCGGGCGATCAACGATTTGCCTCTGGAAAGTGCAATCGCAAACCTGGCGGAGCTTGTGGACACAAATTCTGCCGACAGCACCAATCTGATACGTCTGAGTGCAATGCCCGATTCCTTGTTACGGAGAATCATTAATGCCAATTTTCGTTTAGGCGATGTCATGCATGTGCAGCGAGTTCTCGCGATCGCTCAAAGTTCACTCTGTTCATTTGCCGTTCGTCAGGAAGCTCTGCAGGCAGTGATCGAGTGGGCCGAGCCGTCACGTCGAGATCGTGTGACGGGCTATTGGCATCCGCTGGCGGCGCGCGATGCCAAGACGATTGTGCGTTGTCGAGAAGTCCTTGCGAACCAGTTGCCATCGTTGCTTGCGGCGACGCCAGATACTCTGCGGAGTCAACTGGTTACTGTGATCAGCCGTCATCAACTTCCAGTCGATGACCGAGAAGTTGCCGCGTGGGTCACGGATGCATCGAAAAATGTCCCCGTTCGTGTGGCAGCATTCAGGCTGCTCGCTGCGAGAGAATCTCCAGAGACCGCCGCAATCGTTGACGCAGCACTCACATCGGACGTCGATCTTTTGCGAGCCGAAGCGAGGGATCTCTTGCTGAAAAGGGAGCCTGAGCGGGCTCGAGAGCTTCTGGTCGCGGTTGCTCAGTCTTCAGGCGCGTCACTCCTCGAACGGCAGCGCGCTGTCAGCAGCCTGGCGACGTTGCAGCATGAACAAGCAGACGCGGTGTTATTGATCCTGGCAAGGCAGCTTGCGGACGGCACATTGCCTCCGGGATTGCGCCTTGAAGTGATGGAAGCGGCTGCACTGCGAAACACGACAGAACTCAAGAACCGGGTCGACCAGTTTCAAGCAAAGCAAAGCGGCAAAGGCCTGCTGGCGCACTATCAAACGGCCGTGGAAGGAGGTAATTCCGAACAGGGCCGAAAGCTGTTCGTGGGGCATCGAGTTGCTCAGTGTGTCCGATGCCACAAGGTCGGCAGCACTGTGGTCGGTGGGAATGCAGGTCCAGATCTCCATCAGGTTGCAAAACGACACGATCGCTTGTCGTTGCTTGAGTCGCTGGTGGAGCCGAGTGCAAAGATTGCGAAGGGATTTGAATCCGTCACGATCATCCTTCAATCCGGCCAGGTCGCTGCGGGAATCATCCGCAGTGAGGAAAACGGAATAATGACGATTGAGCAGCCTGACGGCAAAGTGGTCACGATCTCTGCCAACGATGTGGAAGACAGAACGGCCCCGAAATCCGCCATGCCCGACATGCACCACGCGCTGACGCTGCGGGAACTGAGAGATCTTGTGGAATTCTTATCAACGCTGCAATAGATCACGAACGATTCTTTGCATCAGGGATGCGATCGTTTCTCGCAACCCGGTTTCGTTCACAGTTGTTAACAGGAGGGAGCAAGGGACCGGACGGGCGAAGGCACTTCCGCCACCGTTGGGCACCTGATGGGCACCTGGTTATTGGAGCTTCGATGGGTCGGTCACCCGGCCCATGAAGAGGATCGTGCCGGACTTGTTGTCGCGGATCATGAACAGGAACGGGCGGTTGGCCTGGAAACTGAGACCGCCACCCGACATTTCAATCATCCGGACCGCGGTCGCGGCGGCGGCGGTAGTTCCCACCTCGTTCACATCGAGGAAGGTCTTGTGATAGACCTCACCGACGCAGAGCGCACCAGGGGATGCCTGCATGCCGGTGAAGTCGGCCTTTCCGGGGGCAAAGGCCGACGACATTCCCATCTGGGACAGGTGTTCCTTGAGTTTGTACTCGGCCTGCATCTTGAACTTGGGGAGGTAGATGCTCACGGTCTCCTTTTCGAGTTGCCCGGCCCACTGGCTGATCGCCTCGGGGGTCAGGAGGGATTCAATCCGGGACAGGCCCGCCGGGTCTTGCGGCACGATCAGCAGCATCGAGGTGGTCTCGCCCTTGTAAGGCATCTCCAGAACTTGGAACCCGTCTTTGCCCGGCTGTCTCAGGTCGAACTCGCCCTTGGGTGCGACCTCGCCCTGCGCGATGAATGCGCCGTACCGGCACCAATCGGCCTTAGGCTGCGTCATCGTCAGGGTCTGGATTTTCTTGCCGTCGGCCAGGTGGAAGTCCGCCTTGTGCGTGATCGCCTTCGTAAACGATTCAGGCCAGACCGCCTTGAAGTAGATCGTGTTGGTCAGCACGGCGCGGGTCTGATCATCTATCGAGTCTTCCGGCAGCAGGTCTTCGATCAGCCCCTGAGTCTGCTGCAAGACCCATTGATTGATGCGCTGGCGCTGGGCTTCCGCATCGCCGATGAAATCGACTTCAAACGCGCCGCCGGTCTTGTAGTGCTGGCTGAGCGTGTTCACGTAATTCGGGCTCAGGCCGTAGGTCTTCTCAACCCACAGCGCGTTGGCGGTGATGAGCTGTGCCTGTGCCTGCGGGTCCACGTGTTGAACGAGCCGGCCATCGATCTCGGCAAGCCCGGTGTGGATCAGCGAAGTCTGCCAGGGGATCAGCTGGCTGTCTGGTCCGGTGCGCCGGGCAGCTTTTGGAAAACCCAGCACATTGCCGATCTCCTGGGCGGTCTGGCCGCGGGCGCCTTCCTGCACCATCGTCATCGCGGTGCTGATGGAATAAGGCGAGAAGAACAGATTCCCGGCCGACTCGTCCTTGGCCAGATGCTTGTAAAAGTCGATGGCGAAGCTGTTGCCAGCCTGCACGGCCAGCACGGCGGGCTGTGCGCCAGCCTCCGCGGTGAGCAAGTCGTTGGTCTGGCCCGAGACGGTGCCCAGCGGGTTGCTCAGGGCGACCAGGCCGCTGAGGATCAGGATGCGGGTGAGATGTGCCATGGCTTTCCTTGCAGGTTGACGGTGTCTCTGTTAGACGCACCAGCGGGCCCGCAGTTTCAACAAGATGCTATTGAAGCTTGGACGGGTCAGTCACGCGGCCCATGAAAAGAATCGTGCCCGTCTTGTTGTCGCGGATGGCGAACAGGAACGGCTTGTCGGCCCGGAATGTCGGCGTGAAGGGGATATCCATGGGCGCGGACGCTTTCGCCGCCATAATGACAGCAGTGGCGGCGGCTGCTTCCGTGCCCTTCTCGTTCACTTCGACGAACGCCTTGTGAAGCACCTTCGTGATGGAGAGTTGATCCATCGGGTCGGTTGACGTGGTCATGCCTTGGAACTGCGCCCCGGTTTTTGGATCGCGTGGATCAAGGAACGCCCGGACCATGCCCATCTTCTGGAGCGTGCCGGGCACATCCGCATCGCCCAATGTGTAATCCGTCTCCATCTTGAACTTCGGCAGGAAGACGTTGGTGTCACGCTTCTTGATCTGGCCGATCCACTTTGCAAGGTTCTCCGGCGTGAGTTGCTGCTCAATCGCCGGGAGGCCGACGGGGTCGTTCGGGGCGATCACGACCATCGACAGGTCATCGCCTTTGTAGGGCAGTTCGACGATCGCGAAGCCGTCGGCTTTCGGGTAAAACTCCTTTTTATCCTGGCCGAAGCTGATCCGCACCGGGGTGCTGAAGTACGAGCCGTCACCGTTAAACGCGCCGTACCGGCAGACGCCGAGTTTCGGCGCGTGCATGATGGGCACTGGTGTCGTCTTGCCGCCGGCCAGCATGAAGTCCAGGTCTTTCGTGTTCTGTTCCATGAATGGGACGGACCAGTCCCCTTTGAAGTAGATCGCGTTGGTAAGCACCAACCGTGTGAGGTCGCTGAGCGATCCTTCCGGCAGCAGGTTCTTGATACGGTCGTTGGTCTGTTTCTCAACCCAGCTGTTGATTTGCAGTCTCTCCCCTTCGAAGTTGCCTTTGAAATCGGCCGGGAAGACGCCGCCGGTGTCGTAGTGCCGATGGATCGTCTTCACGTAGTTCGGATCGAAGGGATAGGTCTTCTCGCCCCACAAGGCATTGGCCACGCGGATTTCATACTGATCGATCTTGGACAATTCGGCATTGAGTTTCGCGGCGACTGCCTGCTCCTTTTCCACCTCGGCCCTGTACTCCTTCCACTTCTTCGGATCCGCCATCAGTTGGGCCACGTTCGCTTTCACGGCCGCCAACTCATTGCGGAGCGCGACGATCTGCGCGCGGACGGCGGCGGTCTTGGCCGGATTCTCATCTGCGGCGCTAAACTTGCGGTTCAACACGGACATGCCGGTATGAATCAGTGATGTTTCCCAGGGGAAGATTTGGGCATCGTCACCGATGCGTTTAACCGCGTCGGGGAATCTGAGCACCTTCCCCATCTCTGCCGCAGTTTCCTGCCGGGCCCCTTCGGCCGTCATGGCCAGCGCCCCCGAGATCGAATAGGGCGAGAAAAACAGGTTCTTCTCGTCGTTTTCCTGCGCAAGCTGTTTGTAGAGGTCGAAAGCGAAATCGCTGTTCGCCTGTACGGCCAGGACGGCGGGCTGCGTGCCAGCCTCGGCGGTGAGCAGGTCGTTGGTCTGGCCCGAGACGGTGCCCAGCGGGTTGCTCAGGGCGACCAGGCCGCTGAGGATCAGGACGCGGGTGAGATGTTTCATGGTTTTCCTTGCAGGTTGACGGTGTTTGTATCAGACGCACCACCAGGCACGAAAGTTTCAAGAAATCTCACACCCTGCTTGCTACTGGAGCTTCGAGGGATCAGTCACGCGGCCCATGAAGAGGATCGTGCCCGACTTGTTGTCGCGGATCATGAACAGGAACGGGCGGTCGGCGCGGAACTCGAGTTGGATGTCTAAGCGTGCGGCGTTCGAATTAACCGCAGTTGCCGCGCCGGCGACGGTGCCAGCCTCGTTCACCTCCAGGAATGTCTTGTGATAGACCTGATCGACGTACAGCCGCATTTCGCCAGGGGTGGCTCGCATCCCGGTAAAGTCGGCCTTTTCGAATTCGAAGGCCAACGGCATCCCCATCTGGGACAGGTGGTCCTTGAGCTTGTACTCCGCTTGCATCTTGAACTTGGGGATGTAGATATCCAAGGTCTCCTTGTCGAGTTGCCCGGCCCACTTGCTGATCGCCTGCGGGGTCAGGAGGGATTCAATCCGGGACAGGCCCGCCGGGTCTTGCGGCGCGATCAGCAGCATTGAGGTGGTCTCGCCCTTGTAAGGCATCTCCAGCACCTGGAACCCGTCCTTGACCGGCTGACGGCCGCCGAACTCGCCCTTGGGTGCTAGCTCGCCTTGCGCGGTGAATGCGCCGTACCGGCACCAATCGGCCTTGTCCTGCGTCATCATCGGGGTCTTGATCCTCTTGCCGTTGGCCATGTGGAAGTCCGCCTTGCGCGTCTCCTCAGCGACGAACTTCTCGGCCCAGACCGCCTTGAAGTAGATCGTGTTGGTCAGCACGGCACGGGTCAATTCGTTTACCGAGCCTTGCGGCAGCAGGTTCTCAA
The DNA here is from genome assembly GCA_031414075.1 of Betaproteobacteria bacterium. Lineage (GTDB taxonomy): Bacteria > Pseudomonadota > Gammaproteobacteria > Burkholderiales > JACQAP01 > JACQAP01. The sequence goes on from JANOGH010000333.1 coordinate 8,083, forward strand.
TCAGCCCCTGGGTCTGCTGCGAGACCCATTGATTGATGCGCTGGCGCTGGGCGTCGGCGTCGCCGATGAAATCGACATCGAACGCGCCGCCGGTTTTGTAGTGCTTGCTGAGCGTGTTCACGTAATCCGGGCTGATGCCGTAGGTCTTCTCAACCCACAGCGCGTTGGCGGTGATGAGTTGTACCGGATCGATCTGGCCACGAATGTTCCCAAACTGTGCGTCGATCGCGTATGCCTCCTTCATGGCCTTGTCCGCCTCTTCTTTTTTGCCTGCATGGTCCAGGTCCCGATACCGTTCCCAGGCAACGCGAAACTGCATGCTGAGCTCTTTCTCCTCCTTCTTCAGGCGAGCCTGTTCCTGCGGGTCCACGTGGATCACCAGCCGGCCATCGATCTCGGCAAGCCCGGTGTGGATCAGCGAAGTCTGCCAGGGGATCAACTGACTGTCCGGTCCGGTGCGCTGGGCGGCTTTGGGAAAGCCCAGCACATTGCCGATCTCCTGGGCCGTCTGGCCGCGGGCACCTTCCTGCACCATCGTCATCGCGGTGCTGATGGAGTAGGGCGAGAAAAAGAGATTCCCGGCGGCCTCGTCCTTGGCCAGGTGCTTGTAGAAGTCAATGGCGAAGCTGTTGCCAGCCTGCACCGCCAGCACGACGGGCTGCACGCCGGCTTCGGCCGTGAGCAGGTCGTTGGCTTGGCCCGAGGCGGCGCCCAGCGAATTGGTCAGGGTGACGATGCCGCTGAGGATCAGGATGCGTGTCAATCGTTTCATCTTGGTGTCCTTGGTTGGGGGTGAAGGTTGGGCATGGGTACCGATGTAAAAACGTGTGCCCTTGGCGTGCGCTTCGCCTTCGGGCGTGAGGACGGTCAGCCCGTGTTCATCGGGCTGACCGTCTTGGAGACGGGTGGATTCGATATAGAGTTCGCCTTCGTGTAGGCGGAGGGAGCGCTCACTGAGCACGGCAAACCGCGCATCGCCTGTCGCCTCGATGCGCCAGTTGGCCAGCGTGATCGGCACAACATAGGGATCATTAATCGTTTTCTTGTCGGACCAAAACGGTAGGAAGACCACCGCCAGGCACGCCGCCGCAGCCAGCGGCGCGATCGCCCACCACGCCATCAACCGCTTGGAAGCAGGTGGCGCTGCATGCACGGAGGCCTCGATGGTTTCAAGGGTCTGCTCACTGAGCCTTCGCGGTTTGAGTGTGCGAATTGTCTGCTCGAACTCCCGGGTCAGGTTGTCATGCAGATATTCTTCATCATTCATGGCGTCACCTCCGTTGCGGTTTCAACGAAGCGGCGCATGGATTCGATGCCGTAGCGGTATCTCGACTGTGCCGTGCGCGAGGGGGCGCCCACCGCTTCGCCGATGGCGTCGAACGAAAGCTCGCCCCAGGTGCGCATGACCACCACCTCGCGCTGCTCGATGGGCAGCGACTCCAAGGCGCGGGTGATGCTCTCGCTCAGTTCGGTTTGCTCCGCCTTGTCCGCCGGGTCTTCAAACAGCGTTTCGCCGTGATGCAACTCAGCCGCCGCCTGATTCTCGTGATAGCGTCTTCGGGTTGCTGATCGGTGGTGGTTCATGGCGACGGTCCGAACGGTGCGGTAGAGATAAGCCACGGGATCGCGAGCGCTCTCTCGATGCTTCCAAAACCGCACAAACGCTGCTTGCAGAACGTCCTCCGCATCGGCGCGGCAAGCCACCCACTGGCGCGCCAGCAGCACGAGCCTTGGCCCATGTTCAATGAGCCAGGCATGGGTGGTGAGGGGGTTCATGTTCACATCTTGCCTACACACCATTAGGACACCGCCCGCGTGACCGGGGATTTATCGAGCTGCTTGTTTTTCTGAGAAAGGCCGGAAAACGGCGGGGCTTAGCGGTTCGGCTCGATGGCCAGGGTAACGCCATCGGGTCACTCCTCGCGGCGTTCAGAAACAACGAAAAGGTTTTACGATCTGGCACACTCAGGGGGCGGTATGTTCTGAGGAGTGGTCGCTGATACGCAGAGCGCCACATCCCGAGGAACTTGGTGATGACTAGGCCGTACCGCTTCTCGATTGGCCCGTGGAACCTCTGTCGCGGAGCCGATCCGTTCGGTCCCCCGGTTCGGCCGGCTGTTTCATTCGAAGCCGTTCTCGATGCCGCCGTAGACCTCGGGTTCGAGGGCATCCAGTTTCACGACGATGACGCCGTGCCAGACCTAGAAAGCCTGCCGCCTGCCAAGATCGTGGCCGAGGCTGAAGCGATGCGGAAGCGGCTGGCCGACCGCGGCCTCGTGGCGGAGTTCGTCGCGCCGAGACTTTGGGAACACGAACACGGCATCGACGGTGGCTATACATCCAACGCGCCGGCGGCTCGTCGCTGGGCGATCGAGCGCTCGAAGCGGGCGGTCGATGTGGCGGCGGCGCTCGGCACCGACTTGCTCGTGCTCTGGCCAGCCCGTGAGGGCACGGCCGTGCGCGAAAGCAAAGATCCTGTTCGGGCCTCTGGGCAATTGCTCGAGGCGATCGATGCCATTCTTGCCGCCTCGCCGACGATCCGGATTGCGATCGAGCCCAAGCCCAACGAACCCGTTGACCATTCCTTTCTGCCCACGATTGGCCACGCGATGGCGCTCGGGGCTCGCTCAGCCGACCCGAAACGTGTCGGGGTCTTGATCGAGAGCGCCCATGCGATCCTTGCCGGCCTCGACCCATCTGTGGAAATGGGCTTCGCGCTCGCTGCCGGGAAACTCTGGAGCGTGCATCTCAACGACCAAAACGGCATGAAGTTTGATCAGGACAAAGTCTTTGGGGCGGCCAATCTGCGCGGCGCCTTCGACCAGGTGCGTGTCCTCGAGGCTTCTGGCTACGGCGACTCGGGCGCGTTCGTGGGCTTTGATGTGAAGGCCCAGCGCACGCAGGCCGCCGGAGCCGCAACCGCCCATCTCGCCACGAGCAAAGCGGTGTTTCTCCGCATGGTCGAGAAGGTACGATCGTTCCCGGAAACGACGGCCGCGGAATGCATCGCACGTCGCGATTACGAGGCCCTCGAACGGATCGTGCTCGAACACCTCTTGGGCTGCTAAAGAACAGGACATGCGATGCCCGATCCTCTCGCCACGGACCAGGCACGCAGGAGGCCGCGATGGCGCAGAGAAACGCGAAGAAAGGCAATCTGGATCACATGACAATGACAGCTCGATGGAAGACGTTGGTTTTCACATTCGTGGGATACGCAACAGCAGTTGCTTGCCTCGGCTTGCCTTCGCCCGCACACGCCTATCAATTCTTCACGGGCTTTTCCCACTGGAACCCCAGTTCGACGGCCAGTCTATCGGACACAGGCTCTGCTGTCCCAGGGAACCCGGTGATCCTCACATGGAGCATCGTGCCGGATGGGACGGACATCCCGGAGGCGGCCGGTGAGCCTGTGGCGAATAGCAGCGTGATCTCTTTTATGGACACCAATTTTGGCAACAGCGGCGCAACCCTCGCTGACCGACCTTGGTTTCACATTTACAACGACTCATACAAACGCTGGGAGGAAGTGTCTGGCCTGACCATTTCGTACGAACCGAATGACAACGGTGTCGCGTCGCCCAGTTCGGGTGGGGTCATCGGCACCCGTGGTGACATGCGGGTCGGAGGGCATTCCATCGACGGGCAGTTTGGGATCCTTGCGTACAACTACGCGCCAGATTCCGGCGACATGGTAGTTGACACTGATGACGGGCCCACTTTTACCACTGCGGCAAATGACTACCGCCTTATGCGAAATACGCTGATGCACGAAATTGGTCACGGGCTTGGAATCAACCATCTTGAGTCGAGTAACTCCTTGCAACTCATGGAACCGTCCATCTCCACGGCGTTTGACGGCCCTCAGCACGACGACATCCGATCGGTACAGCGACAATACGGCGATAAGTACGAAAGGGGTGCCGGCAATGACACCGCCGCATCAGCTACGGCGCTGGGCTCGCTGATCGCGGGTTCTACTTTCACGATCGGAAGCGATGCGGATAATGCGACCGTGGCTCGAGCCAATGTCGATTTCATCAGCATCGATGACGACACTGATTCCGATTTCCTTTCTTTTTCGCTGTCCAGCCAATTG
>JANOGH010000334.1:0-11078 GCA_031414075.1 Betaproteobacteria bacterium
ACCACAATGAGCAATGCCAACGCGACCAGCAGCAGCGCCAGGCTCAGCGGACGGGTGACGAACACGGCCGGGTCGCCGCGTGAGAGCAACATCGCACGCCGCAGATTGTCTTCCATCATCGGCCCCAGCACGAACCCGAGCAGCAGCGGTGCGGGTTCGCAGTCGAGCTTGATGAACAGATAACCGAGCAGGCCGAAGAGCAAGGCCAGCCCGACGTCGACCGCGCTGTTGTTGAGGCTGTAAACGCCGATGCAACAGAACAACAGGATCGCGGGGTATAAAAAACGATAGGGCACCGACAGCAGTTTGACCCATATTCCAATCAGGGGAAGATTCAGGATCACCAGCAGAAGATTGCCGATCCACATGCTGGCGATCATTCCCCAGAACAAGTCCGGACGCTGCGTCATGACCTGCGGCCCCGGGGTGATGCCATGGATCGTCATGGCGCCGACCATCAACGCCATCACGGCGTTGGAGGGAATGCCCAGCGTGAGCAGGGGAATGAACGACGTTTGCGCACCCGCGTTGTTGGCCGATTCCGGCGCGGCGATGCCTTCGATTGCCCCCTTGCCAAAGCGCGACGGATCCTTCGCGAGCTTCTTTTCGAGCGTGTAAGCGGCAAAGGAGCCCAGCACGGCGCCGCCCCCCGGCAGGATGCCGAGCAACGCGCCGATTCCGGTGCCGCGCAGCACCGCCTTCCACGAGGCGGCAAAATCCTCGCGTGTCGGCATCAGGCTCTTGATCTCCGCCATCACGACTTCGCGCTTCGCGCGCCGCTCCAGATTGGCGATGATCTCCGAGAATCCGAACAGGCCCATGGCGACGACCACGAATCCGATGCCGTCGGCGAGTTGCGGCAGGCCGAAGGTAAAACGGAACAGGCCGGTATTCGTGTCCGCGCCGACGAGGCCGAGCAGCAGGCCGAGGAGGATCATGGCGATGGCCTTGATCAACGATCCCCGTGCCAGCACGATGGCCGCAATCAGACCCAGAACCATCAGCGAAAAATATTCGGCCGGACCGAAGTGGAATGCGATCTCGGCCAGTGGCGGGGCAAACAGCGCCAGCATCAGCGTGCTGACTGTGCCGGCGAAAAACGAACCGAGCGCGGCGATTGCAAGCGCCGGACCCGCGCGTCCCTGTCGCGCCATCGCATAACCGTCGAGACAGGTGACGACCGACGACGACTCACCGGGAAGATTCACCAGAATTGCCGTCGTCGAGCCACCGTATTGCGCTCCGTAGTAGATGCCCGCCAGCATGATCAGGGCCGAGACCGGCGGCAGCGTGTAAGTTGCCGGCAGGAGCATGGCGATGGTCGCGACCGGGCCAATGCCAGGAAGCACGCCGATGAGCGTGCCGAGCAATACCCCGATGAAGCAGTACAAAATATTCTGCAGCGTCAGGGCGACACCGAAACCGAGCTGCAGATCGGCGAGCAGTTCCATCAGAAGGGCAACAGCGTGAAGGGCAGACCGAGTCCGTAGGCAAACACGCCCACTGACAAGCCCAGCAGCGCGATGGTGAGAACGACGACTTCGCGCCAGCGGCTTTCCGGGCTGGCGGCGGCGCCAATGACCGTCATCAGGACCGTGGCGGCGACCAGCCCGATGGGTTCCACCGACGCTGCAAACGCGCCGATGGCAAGTAGTACCAGCAGCAGGGGGCGCGGGCCGATGGCTTCAATCCGATCGCCGGCGAGCACCAGGCTCTTGATGCAGATCACTGCGCCGAGCATCAGGAGCAGCGCGCCCAGAACGAAGGGGAGATAGCCGGAGCCCATGTGCAGGGCCGTGCCCATCGGGTAGTCGCGGCCCACCACGACCGCACCCAAACCGAACAACAGAAATATCGCCCCGGCGAAAAAGTCACGGGGGCTGCGAATACGGACGTTCAATCTCCTCCCCGTTATGCTTTATTGGTGTTGTGAATCAGGGTGGAGCTATTCTTTCACAGGCTTGCCTCCATTCGCAAACCGCAGTGCGCAATCGGCCGCCAGCACCCGAGTAGCCCGACGCGACACCCCGTACCTCAGAGCTTGCCCATCCATGCGGCACGCCAGCGATGCTCCGCAGACGGGGGCGTCTTCATGAGTTATCCAGGCTAGGGCCGGCTACACAGCGGTGCATGCAAGGCCTGCAGGATTTCTCCGCTGTGAGCGTCCTGCACGAACGCGACCAGCGCGAGGTCGGATCGTTTCCAGTCCGGGGGCAATGCCAAGGCCGACTTCCAGCGCAATCGGCCGGCTTCGTCCATCGGCAGCGGCCCGACGAGCTCCCGTACCACAAAGTCGTGGTGCAGCAACTTCCCCCGATTTTCGCCGGCTTTAATCGCGCTTTGCAGGCGGTTTTCGGTGATTGCCAGGTAGGTTCGCGCAACACCCGCGAGCGCCGGCTGCGTGAGTCGACTATCCAGTTCCACTTCAACACCCGAAGCAACCGGTCGCTGCCGCAGCACCAAGTCGGCGGCGGACGCTAGCCGGTTAAGCTCATTGACGCGGTCGCCGAAGCGGCTATCCGAGAACGATGATCGATAGTCGGCGCCGTTCAGAAGCAGTTGCGGGGTATAGACGACGCTTGCCCGATTGCGGTCCGCCTGCATGCGCTGGCGGGCACTGAATTGTGCTTTCGCCATACGGTCCGGCCAGCCGAGCTGATCCCAGTAGTCGACATGGAAGGCGAGCGGGATCACACGATCAGGCGTGAACCCTTTGGCGGGCAGGGCACTTACCCATCGATCGGCCGGCGGGCAACTGTTACAGCCTTCGGATGTATAAAGTTCGAGCACGGTAACGCGCGTAGCGGCACTGTGCCTTTCGCATGTTTCGCCGGCGGCAAAGGACTGTAGCGAGACCAAAGTGAGGGCGAGCGCAGACAGCACACGCCAATCGGCGGCGGATCGTGTTGCGATAGACGGCTTCATCGTATAAGGCTCCCTGGCGGCAAAAGTTCTTTCAAAGTGGCGGTTTTGCTATGATGCGGCTTCATTCCCCCGGCAGCACACTCCTTGAGCATCGATTTACACACCCACTCCACGTACTCCGACGGAGTGCTGACGCCTGCGGCTCTGGTCCGGCGGGCGGCAATCCGCGGCGTAAGCCTGCTCGCACTGACTGACCACGACGAAACCGGTGGTCTTGCCGAAGCGGCGCAAACCGCCTCCGAAGTCAATGTCCTGCTGGTTCCCGGCGTCGAGATCTCGGTCGTCTGGAACGGTCATACCCTGCACATACTGGGCCTCGATATCGATGCGCATGCGCCGCAACTCGCGGATGGCTTGGCCTCGATCCGCCACGCGCGTGGCGAACGCGCGGTGCGAATCGCAGCCCAACTCGACGCCGTCGGCATAACCGGCAGCCTGCCGGGCGCCGCGCGACATGCCGGAAATTCGGCCGCGATCGGTCGCGGCCATTTCGCCCGCTTCCTGGTGGAACAGAAGCACGTGCGCAATTCGAGCGACGCATTCCGCCGCTATCTTGGTGCAGGTCGGTCCGGCTATGTGCCGCCCTCCTGGCCTGAACTCGCCCAGGCGATCGATTGGATCCACCGCGCCGGCGGCCAGGCGGTGCTGGCCCATCCCGATCGCTATCGCTTGCCGCCGCGCGCACTGCAGTCCTTGTTCGAGGCCTTCGGACAAAGTGGCGGCGATGCGATAGAAATCAACAGCGACGGCCGCTTCAAGGCGTCAGCGCAGATACGTCTGGCGCAGCAGTTTGGATTCGCGCTGTCGTCCGGCTCGGACTTCCATGCGCCGGGCAAGAATGCTGCAGACCTGGGTGATGTAACGGAAATTCCGACCGGCGCGCCAGCACTGTGGCAGCGTCTGCGGGCCACGAGATGACGCTGGTCGCATGGCCCAGTATTTCGCGGTACACCCGGAAGATCCTCAGCAGCGACTCATTCGCCGCGCGGTCGAGATCGTGCGCGACGGCGGACTGATGGTCTATCCGACTGACTCCTGCTACGCGCTCGGCTGCCAAATCGGCGACAAGAGCGCCATGGAGCGCGTGCGCCGCATCCGTCAGGTGGATGAGCATCATCACTTCACCCTGGTCTGCCGCGACCTCTCGGAGCTCGGGCAGTACGCGATCGTCGACAACATACAATACCGGTCGCTCAAGGCGGCCACGCCGGGCAGCTATACATTCATTCTCAAAGCGAGCCGGGAAGTGCCGAAACGCCTGCTGAATCCGAAGCGCAACACTATCGGCGTGCGTGTGCCCGATCATAACGTGGTGCGGGCATTGCTGGAGGAAATGGGGGAACCGATACTGAGCTCGACACTGATGCTTCCCGGTGATGAATTGCCGTTGAACGACATGGACGAAATTCGCAGCCGCCTGGAACATGATGTGGAAGTGGTGCTCGACGGCGGATCGTGCGGCGTCGAAATGACCACGGTCGTGGATCTGACCGGCGATATGCCCGCTATCGTGCGACGGGGCAGGGGCAGCATTGCGCCGTTTGGAGTGCCGGCATGACGGAACTGGAGCACACCGTGCGCCTCATCGCGCTGTACGCGATTCCCGGCATATTCGCGATTACCCTGCACGAAGCGGCGCACGGGTACGCGGCCCGCCATTTCGGCGATCTGACTGCCTATCAGGCCGGACGCATCACGCTCAATCCGATCCGTCACATCGATCTGATGGGTACGATCATCATTCCGGTATTGATATTGATTGCCAGCGGGGGGAAATACGCCTTCGGATGGGCGAAACCAGTGCCGGTCAACTTCGAGCGGTTGCGGAATCCAAAACGCGACATGCTGTGGGTGGCCGCGGCCGGGCCAGGTGCGAATCTGCTGATGGCGATCCTCTGGGCTTGCGTGATCAAGGCGATGCAGGGCATTCCACCGAACACCTTTACCGAGCCCATGGTGCTGATGGCGCGCGGCGGCATCATCGTCAACGCGGTTCTGCTGGTGCTCAACTTGCTGCCGCTGCCGCCGCTCGACGGCGGACGCATTGCGGTAAGTTTGCTGCCGCCCAAACTGGCGTACCGGTTTGCCCGGGTCGAGCCCTTCGGATTGCTTATCGTGCTGGTGCTGATGCTGCTGGGTGTGCTTGGAAAGGTAATGTGGCCCTTCGTCGCCGGGTTCATCGGACTGCTGGCGTCTTTGTTCAACATCGGCGGGTTATTCGGCGTTAACTGAGGACTTCAATGTTTGTCGATCGCGTACTCTCCGGAATGCGTCCCACCGGCAGCCTCCATCTCGGGCACTATCATGGGGTGCTGAAGAATTGGGTGAAATTGCAGCACGAATTTCAGTGCCTTTTCTTCGTTGCTGACTGGCACGCCCTGACCACGCACTACGACACGCCGGAAATCATCGGACAGAATGTGTGGGACATGCTGGTCGACTGGCTGGCCGCGGGCGTGGACCCGTCGCAGGCGACGCTGTTCATCCAGTCGCACGTGCCCGAGCACGCCGAATTGCACTTGCTGCTGTCGATGATCACGCCGCTGGGCTGGCTGGAACGGGTCCCGACCTACAAGGACCAACAGGAGAAACTTACCGACAAGGATCTGTCCACCTACGGCTTTCTCGGCTATCCGCTGCTGCAGAGCGCGGACATCCTGATCTATCGCGCCAATCGCGTACCGGTAGGAGATGACCAGGTTCCCCATATCGAGTTCACCCGCGAGATCGCGCGCCGCTTCAATCACGTCTACGGAAGGGAAGCGGGCTTCGAGCAGAGAGCCGAAACCGCGGTGAAAAAACTGGGTGTCAAGCGCGGCAAACTTTACCGGGAACTGCGCACGCGCTACCAGGAGCAGGGAGACCAGGAAGCGCTGGCGGCGGCAAAGGCGTTGCTCGAGGAAGCGGCAAGTCTGTCAATGGGAGACCGCGAGCGTCTGTTCGGTTCTCTCGAAGGCGGCGGCAAGATGATTCTTTCCGAACCGCAGGCGCTGCTCACCGAAGCTTCGAAGATGCCGGGACTTGACGGGCAGAAGATGTCCAAGTCCTACAACAACACCATTACGTTGCGCGAAGATGCCGACAGCGTAACCAGAAAGATCCGCACCATGCCCACGGACCCGGCGCGCGTACGGCGATCCGATCCCGGCGATCCGGACAAGTGCCCGGTGTGGGAATTTCACAAAGTCTACTCCGGCGATGAAACGCGGGCATGGGTGCAAAAAGGATGCAGAAGCGCCGGCATCGGCTGTCTGGAGTGCAAGCAACCGGTAATCGACGCCGTGCTCAGGGAACAGGAACCAATGCGCGAGCGGGCCCAGGTTTACCTGGACGACCCGACCCTGGTGCGCAACATCATTGCCGACGGATGCGATCGCGCCCACAAGCTTGCTTCGGAGACGATGCGCGACGTGCGCAACGCGATGGGGTTGAATTATTCTTGACTCTAAGGTTTACACCCGACACAGAGGCACGGAGAACACAGAGGGCACAGAGAAAAACAGAAGCGGACGGGTCATTTGGCAGAAGTTTCGACGTCGACTAACTCTAGCCAGCTGCTATGCGGTCTTTCTGAATTGAATGGTTTTCTCTGTGTTCTCTGGTTTTCCCCTGTGCCTCTGTGTCGGGTGTAGATACGTCTTACGACTTGCGTCTCATGAGGCGTTGTTGCTCACGTTTCCAGTCCTTGTCCTTTTCGGCCTCCCGCTTGTCATGCTGCTTCTTACCTTTGGCGAGGCCAACTTCCAGCTTGACGCGTCCGCGGAGGTAATGCAGGTCGAGCGGAACGAGGGTATAGCCGGCACGCTCGACCTTGCCGATCAGCTTGCGGATTTCCTCGGCATGGAGCAGCAGCTTGCGGGTGCGCGTGGGATCGGGATGGATGTGGGTTGACGCTGCCGTCAACGGGGTCACGTGACAGCCGATCAGATAGATCTCGGCGTTCTTGACGACAACGTACGCTTCCTTGAGCTGAACGTGCCCTGCGCGGATCGACTTGACCTCCCAGCCTTCCAGCATCATGCCTGCCTCGAAACGTTCTTCGACGAAATAGTCGTGGAAGGCCTTCTTGTTCTGTACGATGCTCATGACGACGTGAGTTTTTGCTGCGGGTCGGGTATTTTACCAACGCTTCCGCGACTGCTCGGATGTATCTAATGGCGCTGGTGGAAAAATCCGTGTTGGTAGAGCACTCCGCCGCGCAGATGTACGCGCTGGTGGAGAACGTGGCGGCCTATCCCGAGTTCCTGCCGTGGTGTGGCGGCACCGAGATCCTCAAGCGCGAAGGCGACATCATCCGCGCCGCCATTACCATCAATTTTCGCGGAATCAAGCAGCGCTTTTCGACCGAAAACCACGCCCACCCGCCGCAGCTGATCGAAATGAGCCTGATTGACGGCCCATTTCGCCAACTCGACGGCAGCTGGCGCTTCAAGGCGCTGGGTGACGAGGCGTGCAAGATCGAATTCCGCCTGCATTACGAATTTTCCAGCAAGCTTCTGGAAAAGATCTTCGGACCGGTGTTCCATTACATCGCCAGCACGTTCGTCGAAGCATTCGTCAAGCGCGCACGACAACTTTATGGAAACCGATGAAGATTCGAGTCGCGGTGGTTTATGCGCTCCCGCACTCACAAACGATCGTCGAGCTGGAGTTGCAGCAAGGAGCGACAGTCGCGGATGCGCTCACTGCCTCGCGACTAAAGGAAATCCTGCCCGGCAACTCGTTCGCGGGCTTTCGCATCGGCGTCTGGGGTGCCTTAGTGTTGCCGCATACGAAACTGCGCGACCGCGACCGGGTGGAAATTTACCGGGAGCTGGTGGCGGACCCGAAGCAAGCGAGGCGCCAGCGGGCAAGAGGGCAGCGCGCACCGAGAATGCGCCGCTGAGCGCTTTGCGGGTTCACTTGCACGAGCTGTCGACTGATTGTTGTAAGCGCGCGGTTTGCTGCGCGATCTGGGCATCAGTCAAATAATCGCGCTCGCCCTGCGCGTTCGTGGTTGTAAACCTTCCGCCCATCTCATAATTTTTTAACGCCGCACGGGCCGCCTCGCAATACTTCTTTTTCTGTGCCGCCTCCGCGGCCTTTTGTTTTTCCGCGGCTTCGCGTTCGGCCGCCTCGACCTGACGCTTTTTGAATTCTGCCTCCTGCTCGCTGTAAGTATTGGCCTTGGCCGCCGGTGTACCGCTTTCAGTCGGTGTCGACGCGGCGGCGGGCGCCGATGGCTTGAGCGTCTTTACCGTTCCCTGCTCCCTGGCATTGGCGGGGGGGGGCTGGTCGGAATAGTGGACTTTCCCTTCTGCATCGGTCCACTTGTAGGTCTGCGCGGCAACTGGCGGGCCGACGAGCCCGGTGCCCAGGATTATCGCCAGCAGCAGGCCGCTAATAGGGTGATGCCGCATATTCAAAGTTTTCCTCCTCGATCAACGCAACAGTTGTCAACCCGGCCGCTAACCATAGCCGCTCGCGCCTCCGCGGTCAACGGACAACGCCTGCAGGTTCCTGGATTTACCACTCGAAACCCGGTCTGTATAATGGCGTCTTTGTGAAGGATCAAAAGCATGCGAGTCCTGCGAAAGGCGCTCACCTTCGATGACGTCCTGCTGGTTCCTGCCCACTCGACCGTTCTGCCCCGCGACGTCAGCCTGACGACGCGTCTGACCAAAAACATTGGCCTGAACATCCCGCTGCTCTCCGCGGCGATGGATACGGTCACCGAAGCGCGTCTCGCCATCGCCATGGCGCAGGAAGGGGGCATAGGCATTGTCCACAAGAACATGCTGCCCAAGGTTCAGGCCGCCGAAGTCGCCAAGGTCAAGCGTTTCGAAAGCGGTGTCGTGAAAGACCCGATCACGATTTCGCAGGACATGACGGTGCGTAACGTGCTCAATCTCATCCGTCAGCACCGCATTTCGGGTTTGCCCGTGGTCGATGGGTCTAGAGTCCTCGGCATCGTGACCAACCGCGATCTGCGCTTCGAAAGCAATCTCGACCAGCCGGTGAAGAACATCATGACGCCGCGCGACAGGCTGGTGACCGTAAGGGAGGGGGTGAGCATCGAGGAAGCGATGCGCCTGCTGCACCGGCACCGGCTGGAACGGGTGCTGGTCGTGAATGAAAATTTCGAGCTGCGCGGCCTGATCACCGTCAAGGACATTCTGAAATCCTCCGAGCACCCGCACGCCAGCAAGGATCAACTCGGGCGCCTGCTCGTGGGTGCGGCGGTCGGGGTCGGCGAAGGCACCGAAGAGCGCGTCGCTTTCCTGGTCGAAGCCGGCGTCGATGTCATCATCGTCGATACGGCGCATGGACATTCCCAAGGTGTGCTCGATCGTGTGCGCTGGATCAAGCGCACGTATCCCGCGGCGCAGGTGATCGGAGGAAACATTGCCACCGCAGGCGCAGCGAAGTCTCTGCTGGATCAGGGCGCGGATGGCGTCAAGGTCGGAATCGGACCCGGCTCGATCTGCACAACCCGCATCGTTGCGGGTGTAGGAGTACCGCAGATTACGGCGATCAGCGAAGTCTCCACGGCACTCAGGGGCAGCGGCGTACCGATGATCGCCGACGGCGGCATTCGTTACTCCGGAGACATTGCCAAGGCTATCTGCGCGGGCGCTGATTCGGTGATGCTGGGGGGGCTGTTCGCCGGCACGGAGGAAGCGCCCGGTGAAATCGAACTGTTCCAGGGCCGCTCGTACAAATCCTACCGGGGCATGGGCTCGCTCGGCGCCATGCAGCAAGGTTCGAGCGACCGCTATTTCCAGGACGATGAAGACAGTGTGGACAAGCTGGTGCCGGAAGGCGTGGAAGGTCGCGTGCCCTACAAGGGCAGCGTAGTTCAGGTCATGCAGCAATTGATGGGCGGCTTGCGTTCCGCCATGGGCTACCTCGGTTGTCCCACCATCGAAGCCGTGCAGGAACGCGCTGAATTCGTGCAGATCACGGCCGCCGGAGTTCGTGAATCGCATGTCCATGACGTCCAGATCGTCAAGGAAGCACCGAACTATCATGTCGACTAGTCGCAGGAATGAGGCGCTAGGCACGAGGCACTAGGTGTCAGTATTTTTTCCTTCCTCGCGCCTCGTGCCTAGCGCCTAGTGCCTAGTGCCTGTTTCTCTCATGTCCCACGATAAGGTTCTGATCCTCGACTTTGGCGCCCAGTACAGCCAGTTGATCGCGCGACGCGTGCGGGAAGCCGGCGTGTACTGCGAACTGCATCCCTACGACGTCAGCGACGATTTTCTGCGTAGCTTTGCAGCGAAGGGAATCATCCTTTCCGGCGGGCCCGCCTCGGTCACCGAGGGCGGCACGCCACGCGCGCCGCAACTGGTATTCGATCTCGGCGTCCCGGTTCTGGGCATTTGTTATGGCATGCAGACCATGGCGGCGCAGCTCGGTGGGATGGTGCAAAACGGACTGGTGCGTGAGTTCGGCTACGCCGAAGTCCGGGCACGGGGTCATTCGAAATTGCTCGAAGGCATCGAAGACCGCCGCAATCCCGAGGGCCATGGACTGCTCGACGTGTGGATGAGTCACGGCGACAAGGTCGACGCATTACCGCCCGGCTTCAAGGTCATCGCCAGCAACGCCGCAACACCGATCGCAGGTATGGCCGATGAAGCGCGCGGATTCTATGGTGTGCAATTCCATCCTGAAGTCACCCATACGCTGCAGGGCAAGGCGCTGATCGCGCAATTCCTGCATCGCATCTGTGGCCTCGGTTCCGACTGGAACATGCCCGACTATCTCGAAGAGGCGGTCGGACGCATCCGTTCCGAAGTCGGCAAGGAAGAAGTCATCCTCGGCCTCTCGGGTGGCGTCGACTCCTCGGTGGCCGCCGCGCTTATCCAGCGCGCTATCGGTGCACAGATGACCTGCGTGTTCGTCGATACCGGCCTGCTGCGCCTGAACGAAGCCGCCCAGGTCATGCAGACGTTTGCGCGCAGCCTCGGGGTCAGGGTCATTCATGTAGAGGCTGCCACGCAATTCATGTCTGCTCTCAAAGGCGTCAGCGATCCGGAGCACAAGCGCAAAATCATCGGCCGCGAATTCGTCGAAGTATTTCAGCGCGAAGCGGCCAGGCTGCCGAAGGCGAAATGGCTGGCCCAGGGCACGATCTACCCCGATGTGATCGAGTCGGCCGGCGCCAAGAC
>JANOGH010000335.1:0-5070 GCA_031414075.1 Betaproteobacteria bacterium
CGAACGCCACGGTGATGAAGCCTCGATTGGTGCCAGCAAGTTCTATCGCGTTTCCTGCTTCAAAGCGCTCGGGGGATTTGTGCGCGAGGTGATGTGGGACGGCATAGATTCCCATCGCTGCCGGATGAAGGGTTGGATTGCCTGCAGTTGGGACGATCCGGAATTACGATTCGTGCACCTTCGCCCGATGGGGTCAAGCCAACAAAGTATCTACGCCGGGCGCATGCGCCACGGCTACGGTCAATATTTTATGGGCACGGGATTTTTCTACATGCTGGCCAATGCGATCAACCGGCTGAACGAAAAACCCTATGTTCTAGGCAGCCTGGCCATGCTCTGGGGCTGGCTCGCCAGCGCCTTAGAGCGAAAACCACGGTACAACGATCCCGAGTTTCGACAATTTCTGCGCCGCTATCAGTGGCGCACCCTGCTGGTAGGCAAGAAGAGAGCGATTGAAGAGATTCATCGGGAGAAGGGCATTGGCTGTTGATTTCAACAGAAAGGTCTACTGCCTGCTGGGATTGCCTTTCGATGCCATGGACATGACGGAGGTCGTGCGTCACCTGCGGCAAGCGGCCAGGGAACGCCGGCCGTGTTTCCTCTCGACGCCAAACCTTACTTTTCTGATTGGCTGCCGGGCCGACAGCCGATTTCGCGATTCAGTCATCCACAGCGATCTGAGCATTGCCGATGGCATGCCGCTGGTCTGGATCGCCAAGTTTCTTGGCATTCCCATCCGGGAGCGCATAGCCGGCTCCAGTGTATTCGACGCGTTGGGAAACGATGCGGACGAACGGATGTCAGTGTTTTTTTTCGGTGGCCCGGAAGGTGTCGCCGCGGCGGCTTGCCGGCGGCTCAACGCCGAATCAGCCGGGTTAGCGTGTGCAGGTTTCGAGTCCCCGGGGTTCGGGTCTCTCGAAGACATGAGCGGCAATGCGACCATTGCCAGAATTAACGCCGCCAATGCCGATTTTCTGGTCGTATCGCTCGGAGCAAAAAAAGGGCAGGCCTGGATCGAGCGCAATCGCGCCCGGTTATCAGCGCCGTTGGTCAGCCACCTCGGGGCCGTAGTGAACTTTGTGGCGGGCACCGTCAGTCGGGCACCGCGGTGGATGCAGAATTCCGGGCTGGAATGGCTCTGGCGGATCAAGGAAGAACCCATGTTGTGGCGCCGTTATTTCAGGGAGGGACTGGCTCTGCTCACCCTGATCACGACCCGCGTGCTTCCTTATGCCTGGTATCTGCACCGCCTCAAGGCCGACGCCGGCAAGCTAGCGAATGCCGGTGTGGAAGCGAGGGAAGAAGAGCAAGTCTATGTCGTCCGTATGCGCGGTGTATTGACGCGAAGGAATGTCGAGCCCTTGCGGGACTTTTTCGCCAGGGCGGTGCTGGCCGGAAAGGACGTAAGGCTGGAAATGGAAGAAGTTACGCATGTGGATAGCGCTTTTGTCGGGCTTGTCATGTTGCTGCAGGGTCACCAAACGGAACACGGCAGGCAAGTGCTGCTGGTCCGCATTCAGGACACGGTACGGAAAGTCATCAAGTATTGTTGCGCCGAATACTTGTGCGATACTGGAGCAGTTGAAAATGGCAACATCCCGGGACTGATTCAGAAGCGATGAACAGTGTGCAAATCTGCTGCGCAGGTGCGGCCGGTGGCTTCGTGTAACCCAGCCGCGATTTTCTCAACTCAACCTTTCGCGTACGGCCATGATCGCAGCGGTAGAATATATAGCGTCACGATTTTTCGATTCAGCACATTCAGGGACGTTGCAGGCCCGATTGCGTCAGTCTGTTGGCGATCGGATATCGAGAGAAACAAAGGAAGAAAAATGAATCGCATGCGCCGCCGGTTAATGAAAATGTTTGTTATCGTTCCCTCACTCCTGGCTCTGCCCAGGATGATTCCGACTCCGGAGTACGTTGTAATTGACGGATGGGTGATGAAACGATCCGATCTCGAATTAGCGGAATCGATGAGACGAGCCCAATAATGCACACGGATCTTGACGGTGGATCGTCTGCCATCCCAAAAGCGACGTTCGACGTATGCATTTTCGGCACAGGACCTGCAGGGCTCACGGCTGCGCTGGAGCTCGCCAAGACTGGCAAACGGATTGCGCTCATCGAGGCAGGCGCGTTTGAATATACGGAAGTGTCGCAAAAACTCTACGATGGCACAGAAACCGGGTTGAACACGTGGAATGCGCTCAGCAATAAACGGCTGCGTTATTTCGGCGGTACCTCCGGCCACTGGTCCGGGCGTTGTGGACTGTTCGACGAAATCGACTTTACTGCGGACACCTACCATGGCCTGCCCGGTTGGCCGATCACGAGAACAGCCGTGCTTGAGCACCTGGGACAGGCCGTCGACGTTCTTGACCTTGGGCAGCAAGACCTTGCGAGCAGGCCCATCAAGAGCGATGTCGATTCCGATTTTGCGCACTCCGGTGTTGCCTTCAGTCCGCCAACGCGCTTCGGCCAGAAATATCGCCAGGCGATCAACGAATCTCCCAATGTTCACCTCGTGACCCAGGCTAACTTGGTCGAACTGAGACTGGGTGCTCTATCCGGCAGCAGTGCTTCGTTGGATCACGCAGTATTGAAGAATTACAAGGGGCAATCTTTCAAAATTAGGGCTAGGAGGTATGTACTGGCGCTTGGGGCCATAGAAAACGCGCGCCTCCTGCTGAATTCGGATAAGCAGATACCGGGCGGAATCGGCAACCATTCCGGCTATGTCGGGCGTTGTTTCATGGAGCACCTGAACGTTCAGATCGGGCGCTTTGTCGTGCGCGACAAGACCTACTTCTCGGAGAGGCAGTTGGAGCTTTCACCGGTTCCGGATTTGCTGCATTCACAGCGCATAGGCAATGGCGTGCTGGCGCTTGACCCGACGTTTCTTCCGATTGACTATGGGCGGCTCAGGTATCTCAAGGGAATGGTGCGTGAAGGGGTATGTGAATTTGAAACAATTCGCGAGTATGCGCGGAAGTTTAGTGACTTCAATTGCCAGGGGGAAGGGGTCATCTCCTCGATGCTCGAGCAGTGTCCAAACCCGGAGAGCCGGGTTACGCTGAAAGCCGACGTTGATGCGCTAGGCCTGCGAAAAGTGAATCTTCATTGGGCGATCAACGATACGGATCGTCGTTCCATTCGCACTTTGGCGATGGAGTTGGCAAAAGAGCTGGCGCGGCTCGATGCGGCCCGGGTGCAGTTGAGTGATTTTATTGTCAATGAATCGCAACCCATTTTGATAAGTCAGCACGCCCACCACATGGGCACGACCCGGATGTCACGTGATCCAAGTCACGGCGTTGTGGATGAAAATGCCAGGGTGCATGGCGTAAACAATCTCTACGTCGGCGGAGCAAGTGTGTTTCCAACTGGTGGCGGAACCAATCCGACCCTGACGATTGTCTTGCTTGCATTGCGGCTCGGGAAACATCTTGGGCAGCTTGCGTAATTGACAGCCCAAGCGGTGCCTCCAATTCTAGAAGACCGTTCCCTCTGCATCGGCTCGGCACGCGTGCGATACGCTATTATGTCTGAGCGGAGTATTACGAGGCCGTACCGGATGACTCAGCGCGACCCCGGCGATGATCTCCCCAGCAAGAGCAGGAGATTTGAGTGCAGAGCGTGATCGAAGCGCTGGGCCAGCGTGCCGCACGGCACCCTGAACGGACCGCGCTAATTTCGGGCAACCAGCGCGTAAGTTACGGGGAGCTTTGGAGTCGGGTGGTTGCGGCGGCCTGCTACCTGTCAGACTGCGGCGTGCGAGCGGGCGATCGTGTTCTGCTGGTCGCACCGGGCGGGCCGGCTTTCGCGTATGGCTACTTCGCCACGCACTTGCTCGGGGCCGTGGCGGTGGTATTCGACCCTCACGCGCCGACGCAGCGCCGCGACGAGCTGATTGCGCGTGCTACGCCCAGACTTGCGTTTGGAGCGAAGGCCGAGCCACATGCCGCGCTCGGCCAGGTACATGCCATTGCCGAACTCGACTCTTTGCTCCCGCGCGAGGTTGCATTCGACGCGCCCTCCCTCGACGACCTCGCGGATCTTCTCTTCACCACCGGTACCACCGGGCGACCCAAAGGTGTCCGTCTGACCCATCGCAATCTTGCGGCCGCGGCTCATCACATCAACGCGGTGATCGGCAACCGCGAAGGCGATGTGGAAGTGGTGCCGCTTCCGCTCTACCACTCATTCGGACTTGGGCGGTTGCGCTGCAGCTTGATTGCCGGTGCGACCGTCGTGCTTGTCGAAGGATTTCGACTGCCTGGGGAGATATTCACTGCACTCGATCGCCACGCAGCCACGGGCCTCGTCGGCGTGCCTGCGGGATTCGCAGTCCTGCTGCGCCTCGGTGAGCGCGGGCTCGGCCCATTTGCCGACCGGTTGCGTTATATCGAGATCGGTAGCGCACCCATGCCGCTCGAACACAAGCGGATGCTGATGAAGCTGCTTCCGCGCACCTCGCTTTTCATGCACTACGGCTTGACCGAGGCCTCGCGCTCTGCGTTCATCGAATTCCACCGCGATAGTGCGCATCTGGAGACGGTGGGCAAACCCGCACCCGGCGTGCAGATCGAAGTCCGCGACGACAGCGGCAAGGTGTGCGGCGCCGGCGTGCGCGGTGTGGTGTGGATCAGCGGGCCGCACGTTTCGTCGGCCTACTGGAACGACGCCGCAACCAGCGCCGCGAGCTTCGACAACGGCTGGGTATGCACGGGCGATGTCGCTCATATCGATGGCGCCGGCTTCATTTACCTGCATGGCCGCTACGACGACATGGTCAACGTCGGCGGCGCCAAAGTCGCACCCGACGAGGTCGAGCGGGTGCTCACCGAGCACCCTGCTGTGTCCGAGGCGGCGTGCGTCGGCATGCCCGATCCCCGTGGCATCGCTGGTCAGGTCGTGCGCGCATTCCTGGTTTCCGCGGCCGATCATGTGTCGGTTCCCGATGCCGAGCTCTCGCGCTGGGTTGCGCAGCAGCTCGAGCCGTACAAAGTCCCTGCTCACTACGAATGGGTGTCAGCGCTTCCGCGGACGGCTTCGGGAAAACTGATC
>JANOGH010000336.1:0-2810 GCA_031414075.1 Betaproteobacteria bacterium
GTGAACACCTACGAGGGCACGCACGATATCCATGCGTCGATCCTCGGCCGGGCGCAAACCGGCATCCAGGCATTCACCGGATAATCCACCCACCTCACCCCGGCCCTCTCCACACCTCATCCCCCGCCTTCTCCCCTGAGCGGAGAAGGAGCTGAAACACAAGGGTGCGACCAATGGCCGCCCGGTTTTCTTCTCCCTCTCCACCCGTGTCTGGGGGGAGAGGGTTGGGGTGAGGGGGGCGTCCTCTGCGGTGAAAGATTTGCAGTAGACAATGCAACCCAATCCGGAACAGATCAAATGGATCAAGGCGGCCGTATTCGTGGCCTGCCTGATTCCGCTTGCGCATCTGGTCTGGCAGGGATTCCGCAATCGGCTGGGCGCCAATCCGGTCGAATACATCACCCATTCGACGGGCTGGTGGGTACTGGCATTCATCCTGATCACCCTGTGCGTGACACCGCTGAGAAGACTCGCCGGGCTGCCGTGGCTGCTGCGTCTGCGGCGCATGCTCGGGTTGTTCGCTTTCTTCTACGCCAGTCTGCACTTCACTACTTACATCTGGCTGGACCAGTTCTTCGACTGGAAAGATATCGTCAAGGACATCGGCAAGCGGCCGTTCATCATGCTGGGATTTGCCGCGTTCGTCCTTCTCATCCCGTTGGCGATCACTTCCACCAACGCGATGGTGAAACGCCTCGGCGCGAAGCGCTGGCAATGGCTGCATCGATTGATCTATGTCCTATCGGCACTGGGCGTGACGCATTTTTGGTGGCTGGTAAAAAAAGATATCACCGAGCCCTTCATCTTCGCGCTGTTGCTCGCCGCTTTGTTCATCATCCGGTTGCTGTTCCTGCTGAAGCAGCAGCGTTCGGCGTCCCCTCCTGCCGCGGCACGCTCCCAGGTGGCCTGATTGCAGTCATGCCCTCAGGCGGTTAGAGTTGCCAGTGAGCGCCGTATCCCGCTCTTGCAGGGATTCAAAAGATTCGACGCAAAGGCGCGAAGGATTTCATGTTGTCAGTTTGCTGCCGGTGCGACCGAGGGAAACTTTGCCTTTGTGGTTTTCGCGGGAATACGGCAAGGTCACCCGGTTCATTAGCAATCTGCTAGAGAGGCCCTCGCATGCTGATCGGCGTACCGAGAGAAATCAAGGATCACGAGTACCGCGTAGGGCTCACGCCGGCGGGTGTCCATGCGCTCTGTGAGCGCGGCCACCAGGTCTGCGTCGAGACCGGTGCCGGCGCACGCATCGGATTGCCCGATGGCGATTACCGATCGGCTGGCGCGCGCATCGTAGCTTCGGCGAAGGACGCCTTTGCCGCGGACATGGTGGTGAAAGTCAAGGAACTGCAGCCGGCGGAGTTCGGCCTCCTGCGCCGCGGGCAGATCCTGTTTGCCTATCTGCATCTGGCGCCGGACCCGGAGTTGCTCGACGCATTGCTGGCTAGCGGCGCCAGCGGAATCGCTTATGAAACGGTGACCGACGCGCAGGGCCAGTTGCCGCTGCTGGCGCCCATGTCGCGGATCGCCGGCAGGCTCTCGGTACAAGTTGGGGCATGGGCGTTGCAGATGGCCAACGGCGGTAGCGGCGTGCTGCTCGGCGGAGTGCCCGGTGTGGCACCGGGAAGAGTGGCGGTGATCGGTGCCGGCGTGTCCGGCGCGAACGCGGTGCAGATCGCGGCCGGCATGGGCGCCGACGTCACGGTGCTCGATGTCGACCTGGAGCGCCTCGCGCATCTCGACGAGCTTTACCGCGGCCGGGTGAAAACCTGTTACTCGGAAGCGCTGGCGATTGCAGAGCAGGTCGCACAGGCCGACTTGGTGATCGGCGCGCTGCTCGTGCCCGGCAAGCTCGCCACCAGGCTGATCCCGCGCAAGCTCCTGCAACGCATGCGGCCGGGTTCTGTGCTGGTGGACATCGCGATCGACCAGGGCGGCATCGCCGAGACCTCGCGCCCGACTTCGCACTCACAGCCACTGTTTGTTGAAGAAGGCGTGGTGCACTACTGCGTGCCCAACATGCCCTCGGCCTGCGCGCGCACCGCAACGCTGGCTCTGACCCAGGCGACCTTCCCCTATGTGCTGAGGATTGCCGACCACGGACTCGAGGCGCTGTCTGAAAATGCGGGGCTGGCGAACGGCTTGCAGGTGCACGCCGGGCAGGTGACCCATCGTGGCCTGGCGCAAGATGTGAAGCGGCCGTATCACTAAAGTGATAGAGGCTACCCCGCATGAGGAATTGTCATTGGGTTTGTTGGGCCACATGATTTGCCCCGGAGATGGCCTCTTCCCGATAGTGGAGGAATAGAGAGTCCTGATCTGCGATAGTGAGCAAGTTCTCCTAAATTATTCTCTTGAGAGGAAACGAAGATGAAAACCGCATTCAATGGCAAGTCAAAAATTCTCGTCTCGGCTGTAGCCGCTTTGTTTGCGACGGTCGCCTACACGGCGTATGCCGCTGACGGCGATGTGAAGGCCGGCGGCAATACCACAGCGACCCAAGGTCGTGCGATCGACAGCGATGTGAAGGCCGGCGGGATGACCAACAAGACCCAAGGCCGTGCGATCGATGGCGCCGTGCAAACGGACCCGTCCAAGGCGGCGAAGAAGCAAGGCCGTGCGATTGACGGCGATGTGAAGGCTGGTGGGATGACGAACAAGACCCAGGGCCGCGCGATCGATGGCACCGTGACTACGGACCCGAGCAAGGCGGCGAAGAAGCAGGGCCGCGCGATCGACAGCGTTGTCAAGGCCGGCTGGTTGACGAACAGTACACATCGCCGTGCGATTGACGGCACAGTGACTACGGACCC